>NZ_JACLCT010000005.1:0-160039 GCF_014218915.1 Chryseobacterium sp. C2(2020) | reverse complement strand
AAAAATTTTTTGAGCTTTGAGGGCTCAAAATTTTTCAGAATAACTTTTCTACTTACACAGTTAGTAGGACACTACCATTATTTATACAATATTCTTTTAATCATAGTATTGATTAAATCTTTTATTCTGGGTGAAAAAAATGGTTTTTCTGCCCAGAATAATTTATTTTTTTTTCTTTTTATAACAGTTTTGGTTGAAGGCTATTCATTTGTTGTTGATAAGATTGATGAAAGTATATTGATAGGATTACAGTATAATTTATATTTGATTTTTGTTACTGTATTCTTTTATTTTTTTTATTCTAAAAATTTTTATTCTAAAATCTCAAAAGCTTTATCTAAAATATTATTATTGATTTGTCTATTATTTATAATATTTTTTACCAAATTCTTAGGATTAGATTTTGATGAAAAAATTGCGATTGCAGTTATGTTATTTTTAATAATACATTCAATAATCTGGTATTATAATAAACTTTTTTCAGTGAATGATGATGAAATTTTTAATGATCCCAATTTTTGGATCAGTTCAGGTTTACTTTTATGGAGTTGTTTTGGTATTTTTAGATGTTTACCTATGTATTATTTTTACAACAATGATAAAGAGTTTTCAAACTTTATTAAAAGTAATTTTGATGTAGTGAATATAATTCTGTATTTATCAATTTTTATTTCTTTATCTAAGTATGAGCATAATTTTAAAAGAGGAACTACCTCAAATAATTAAAAGTACTTATATTTTAGCTTTAGTTATAATACTTTTCTTTGTGGTATTTATAATTTTTGTTGTCTTAATGTACAATAGAAGACAACTTCTCTATCTCAAAGAAAAACAACTCAAAGAATCCGAACACCAAAACCAGCTCCTCCAAAAAGAACTAGAAAAACAAAAATCTATAGAAGCAGAGCGTGAAAGAATTTCCCACGATATGCACGATGATCTCGGTGCAGGAATTTCAGCTTTAAAATTGCAGGCAGAATTTTTAAAACAACGAGCCGAAAATGATGATCTTAAAAATGACATCGATGAACTCCTGAAAACCTCCGAAGAAATGAATCTTTCCATGCGGGAAATGCTTTGGAGTCTCAACTCCGGAAACGATACTTTGGGAAGCTTCATCGATTATTCAAAAATGTATGCACAAAATTTTTTGAAAAAAACAAAAATTCTCCTGCTCACGGAAAGCGAAAACGTTGTTTTGGAAACAGTAATCACCACAGAACAGAGACGAAATTTATTTCTATGTTTAAAAGAAGCCCTGAACAATGCTTACAAACACAGCCAGTCCAATCAGATTAAATTGTCATTCATCCAGAAAGACAAAGAATTCATGATGAAAATCTCCGACAACGGAATAGGAATTAACCACGAAAAATCAGAAGGAAACGGACTCCGAAATATGAAACGGAGAATGCAGGAACAAAACGGACACTGCGAAGTCACCACAGAAAACGGAACACATCTGTTTTTCAGAATCGATTTATAAGAAATTTCAATATTGAATACAAGCAGCATCATTTTATGGTGCTGTTTTTATTTTAAATCACCCTTTTGTGTAATTGACAGAGGTTTGTTTTTAAAGGAACTTTGATGAACAACTTAAAAATTAATAGCCATGAAAACTTTAAATCAGAAAAAGTATAACTGGACTGCTTTACTGCTGATCTTAATCTGTGTTTTGGGAGGAGTGACACTCTATTTTATTGGAGAGCCAAATGATAATACTTTATATAAAAATAAAGTTTTAAAAGATGACTCTGCTCAGGTAGAAAAAATAGAAATTACCCTTCAGAATCAAAATAATGATATTTTGAAACTAATTGCGGTTACTGACCAACCGAAAGTAAAACCTGTCCTGGAACAGAATTTAAAAGTAAACATTAATAAATTCAAGGAAATACAAAAAGAAAAAAATACCCTAATCTTTCCGGAAAAAAAATCATCACACAATGCGCCGCTAAAATTATGCATCATTATTATTGTATGCGGTATTTTGGGAGGTTTAGCGAGTGGATATTACCGGTATTTAGAAGATATGCTGCAAGCTAATAATGAAGTTAAAAAGGAAGCATTAGAAATGAAGGAGTTATGTGAAAGATTTGAAAATCAAGGCATTGCTGCTTCTGAAGTAAAACCCATGACAGAAGCGATACAAAATGTAGAAAATAAAATGGAGGTGTTATTAGATAAGATTGAAGAGGAAAAGAATAAGTCTGTCTCAAGAATACTTTTCGGAGTAATTTCATCATTTTTTGCAGTTTTAATCTTAAAAGCGGGAGATAGTAAAGTCTTAGAATTTAATACCTATCTGGATTACTTTGTGTTTGCGTGCTACTGTTTGCTTTGTGCCTTGTTTTCTAAAAAAATTATTGAAACCCTCATTAATACGTTCGTGAAAGGAATAGGTGAGCTTAATGTAGCGAATAATAAAAAATAAAAATGTCCAGACAGGATATTGTTGAAATTCAAAATCCTTTCGATAAAAATTTAATAACCTTTAAAACAAATAGCCATGAAAACTTTTTATTTACTGATTATGTGTTTTATTGCGAATCAATTATGGGATGCGCAACAAACTAAAGTCCTAACTATCGATGTTTCCGCTCCTGAGAAATGTCCTGTAATATTAGATTTAAATTATAGAAATAAAGAGAAAGATACTTCAGAATGTGAAAGCAAATGGCTTTCAATAAAACCGCGGGAATTAATCGCAGTAGAATTGAAAAATATCAATCCGTTGAAGTATGAATACACAATAAATGATAACAACATTACCTACTTTATGGATACCACTACCATCAATCAAAATATTGCCTTATTAAGTAAAAGTACAGGAGAGGAGCCTAAGTTAAAGTATGGTGTTGAAACTTACATTACAATTCCTTCGAAAAGTAAAGAGCTGAGTGAGAAGATAGATGATCTGGAGATTTTTATAGATAAATTCGAACTCGAAAATATGTCTAAAGAAAGTCTCGGAAAAGAATTTTTCCAAACAAGAGATTCTTTATTTACTGCTTTGAAAAAGGATTATTATGAAGCCGAAAAATACAAAGCCTGTCTGGAACAGGGAAAGGGTGAGGAATATGCAAATGCAATAACAGAAGCCCAAAAACAAGCTTCCGAAGAATTGATCAAATACAGCATTGAAAAATCCGAGCAGATGCTAAAAACATTTGAAAGTAAATTTTTCTTTTCAAATATCATGTATACGCTTCCAAGAGATATTCAGGGAAAAAATATAGATGCGGTAGAGTTTACCATAAAAAGGTTAGATAAAAAAACAAAAAAGGAAGACGGAAATTATGGGAAATACAATGTCTGGATAAAAGGAGGTCTTAAAATAGATATCAGTGCAGGTGTTTTCCTTACCAGCTTGTATGATGAAGAATTTGAAAAAAGAGATGTGCCGGGAAATGCGGATCAAAAGCAGATTTCCTTAAAGAAACAAGGAAGTTATGACTTTGCCTTCGGATCGACAGTAAATACAAATTTCAGATGGAACTCATGGATACAGCCCCAAATAAATTTTGGATTTATATTCACCCAAAATCAGAAATTCCAGGTAATTCTCGGAGGAGGACTTATTATGGGAAGACAGGAAAGATGGATTCTTTCAGGAGGATTAAGCATGGGGGTTGTTGATCGTTTAGCGGGAGGATTCGAGAAAGGACAAGCTTATGATCTTGGAGCCAGTGGACAGATTCCCATGGTTAAGCAATTCAAATTCGGTCATTTCATCGGAATCACCTATAACCTCTCAAAAGTTAACGCAGTATCTCTAAAATAAAAATATCATGATTACTTTAAAAAACAAAAAGCCTGTAGATATAAATGATCTATCTTATGATGAATTATTTGAAAATCTACAGGGAATTATCCTAAAAGGACACGGCAGAAATTTTACAGCACACATCTTTGTAAGATTTTATAGAAATAACAGAACTGACGCAAAGCAATGGCTTAAAAATTTTTCAGAAAAGATCACCTCCTGTAAAAAGCAGTTGAAAGAAACTATGCAATTCAAAAAAAATGGTGTTTCCGGTGGTGTATTTCTCGGGCTTTATCTTACGCGTGAGGGATATGATTATCTGGGAGCGAATGCTAATTTTTTATCCAGTATGAAGGATGCTAAACTGAATGATCCTGATGTTAAAGACTGGGAAGAAGGATATCAGGAAAATATTCATGCAATGCTTCTGATTGGTGATGATGATTACGACACTCTTCAGAAACAAAAACAGGTTTTTATAGAAGAGTTAAATCATTTTTCACAAATTCTGAAAATAGAGAATGGAAATGTCATTAGAAATAGCGATGGAGATGGTATTGAGCATTTCGGATATGCGGATGGAATTAGCCAGCCTCTCTTTTTCAAGGAAGAGATAGAAGAGTACAAAGAAAAATATTCTGGAAATCTAGTGTTTAATCCGGAATTTTCATTATCACAGGTATTGTATAAAGATCCCTTTACAGATAATGATAATGCATACGGTAGTTTTCTTGTCTTCAGAAAACTGGAACAGGATGTAAAAGGTTTTAAAAAACAGGAAAGGCATATTGCTGAAATGATGAATTTGGAGGATGATGAAATTGTGGGAGCAGTAATGGTAGGAAGATTTGAAGATGGAACACCTCATATTTTATCAAAAAAAGATGGAATTATAGATAATCTTACCAATAACTTCAATTATCCGACTGGTTCCGAAGGAAAATGTCCTTTTCTTAACCATATCCGGACTACAAACGAACGTGATAAAGATTCCCGTACCATGATTATGGCAAGAAGAGGAATACCTTATGGACGCGTTACCGACATTGAAGACACAAAAGAGAAAAAGGGACTTTTGTTTATGAGCTTTCAGAGTAATATTCAGAATCAGTTTGAAGCATCCCAGTTGAGAGCCAATAATATGAAAGATCCAATTATCGGACAAAATGCTGTCTTCGTCGCCGATGCTTCATGTTTTGGAGAAAAACCGGAAAATGAAGAAACTGAAAAAGTAAACTTCCGGAGTTTCGTAACCTTAAAAGGTGGAGAATATTTTTTTGCTCCATCAATTGATTATCTGAAGAATCTTTAAAATTAACTAAAATTTAACTCACAATAACCCCATAAATTCCCATTCATTTGCTTTAAAAAGTTAAAAATTGATTAAATTTGTCTGAACTATAAAAAAACGAACAATGAGTTACATTTCTTACATAGAAGCGAGACAAATTTTGGATTCAAGAGGAAATCCTACAGTTGAAGTAGATGTATTCACGGAAAGTGGTGCGATGGGACGTGCTGCGGTACCTTCCGGAGCTTCTACTGGAGAACATGAAGCGGTGGAATTGCGCGACGGCGGTTCAGAATATATGGGGAAAGGAGTTCTTAAAGCGGTTGAGAATGTAAGAGAAGTGATTGCGCCAGAGTTGGTAGGTCTTCCTGTATACGATCAGAATCTTATTGACCAGATTATGATCGATCTTGATGGAACCAATAATAAAGGAAATCTTGGAGCAAATGCAATTCTTGGTGTTTCTTTGGCAGCGGCTAAAGCAGCAGCAGCAGAATTGAAAATGCCTTTGTACAAATATGTTGGCGGTGTCAATGCAAACACACTTCCTGTTCCGATGATGAACGTGATCAACGGAGGTTCTCACTCCGATGCGCCGATTGCATTTCAGGAATTTATGATCATGCCGGTAAAAGCAGATTCTTTCTCTCACGCATTGAGAAAAGGAACGGAAATTTTCCACAACCTTAAATCGATTCTTCACTCAAGAGGTTTATCTACTGCGGTAGGCGATGAAGGAGGTTTTGCACCAACTTTCAAAGGAACAGAAGATGCTTTGGATACTTTACTTCAGGCTATTGAAAAAGCAGGGTACAAGCCGGGTGACGATATTATGTTGGCTCTTGACTGTGCTGCTTCCGAATTCTACAAAGACGGAATCTACGATTACAGAAAATTCCAGACGCCGGATGCCGCTCAGTTCTCAAGCAGCGAGCAGGTTTCTTACCTTGCTGAATTGGCAGCGAAATATCCGATCATTTCAATTGAAGACGGAATGCAGGAAAACGACTGGGAAGGCTGGAAAATGTTAACCGATAAAATCGGAGACAGAGTACAGTTGGTAGGAGACGATTTATTCGTAACCAATGTTGAAAGACTGTCAAGAGGAGTAAAAGAAGGAATTGCAAACTCAATCTTGGTAAAAGTAAACCAGATCGGATCGCTTTCTGAAACAATGGCAGCGGTACAAATGGCACAGAACAACAGATTCACTTCTGTAATGTCTCACAGATCAGGAGAAACTGAAGACTCTACAATCGCAGATTTGGCAGTAGCAATGAACTGCGGACAGATTAAAACAGGATCGGCTTCAAGATCAGACAGAATGGCGAAATACAACCAATTGTTGAGAATTGAAGAAGCTCTTGGTGAAACCGCAGTTTTCCCAGGCTTAGATGCTTTTAAAATCAAAAGATAATTAATCGAATTTATAAATAACGGCAAGCGAAATTTTTAGTTTGCCGTATTTTGTAATAAGTAGTATATTTAGAAAAAAATAAATTAAATAATGTCAGACAACAAGGTAATATTGAATTACGACGGTAATTCATATGAATATCCAATTGTGGATAGTACTATCGGAGACAGAGGAATCGATATTTCAAAATTAAGAGACCAGACAGGTCTAATCACTCTTGATTTAGGGTATAAGAACACCGGAGCTACACTTAGTGACATCACTTACTTAGACGGAGACAAAGGAGAATTATTCTACAGAGGTTATCCTATCGAGCAGATCGCTGAGAAATCCAACTTCACGGAAGTAATGTATCTTTTATTACACGGTGAATTGCCTTCTCAGGATCAGTACAATTCTTTCGAATCAAACATTAAAAAATATAATTTCGTAGCAGAGGAGATGAAAAAGATCATGGATGCTTTCCCTCGTTCTGCTCACCCAATGGGAGTTTTATCTTCTTTAACTTCTGCGTTAACGGCGTTTAATCCAAAAGCAGTTAACGTAAATTCTAAAGAAGAAATGGATCATGCGGCAGAATTGTTAATTGCAAAATTCTCTCACCTTTGCGCATGGACGTACAGAAAAACTCAGGGATTGCCTCTTAATCACGGAGACAACAGCCTGAACTATGTAGAAAACTTCTACAAAATGGCTTTCAGAATGCCAAATCAGGAATTTGAAATCGATCCTGTCGTAGTAGGTGCTTTAGATAAACTATTAATTCTTCACGCAGATCACGAGCAAAACTGTTCTACTTCTACAGTAAGAATGGTAGGTTCTGCGCATACAGGTCTTTTCGCTTCAGTTTCTGCAGGGGTTTCTGCACTTTGGGGACCACTTCACGGTGGAGCAAATCAGGCAGTTATCGAAATGCTTGAACTGATCGAAAAAGATGGAGGAGATGTATCTAAATACATTGCAAAAGCAAAAGACAAAAACGATAACTTCCGTTTAATGGGATTCGGACACAGAGTGTACAAAAACTTCGATCCGAGAGCAAAAATCATCAAGAAAGCTGCTGATGATATTCTTAATGCATTAGGAATTCAGGATAAAGCGCTTGATATTGCAATGCAGTTGGAGAGAGTAGCTCTTGAAGATGAGTATTTCGTAGAAAGAAAACTATATCCAAACGTAGATTTCTATTCAGGAATTATTTACAGAGCATTGGGAATTCCTACAGAAATGTTCACCGTAATGTTTGCATTAGGAAGATTACCGGGATGGATTTCTCAGTGGAAAGAAATGAGACTGAAAGGAGATCCGATCGGAAGACCAAGACAGGTTTACCAAGGGGCTCCAAAAAGAGACTATATCGATATGGTTAACAGATAATCAATATCTTACTATAAACAAAAATCCTGAAGCTTGCTTTGGGATTTTTTGTTTCTCAACTTTGGAAACTTTTTTATTTTTTTACGGCTGTATTTGTATCATCGTCTTTACACCTTGGATCATTATCATCGATGCTTTGCAGGTTTCAATAAAATATTCTAAAATTTCGCCATTTTCCAGTTCTACAGAGCCTAAGGAGAAGTCCTCTGTTTTACTTTTGAATTTTCCATACAATTTATCTGTTGCATTAATACAACTTCCCAAAGAAAGTCTACCGTTTTTTAAAGTGATGAGTTTCCTGGTATTTAAAATACTGAAATTATCTTCATTTATAATTGTGGAGCAGATGATTCGTTCTTCGTCAAGTAATTCAATTGGATAATCTCTAAACAATTCTTTTGAATCATCTTCATAGAATTGAGTCCACTTAAAATCATAAGGCTGTATTGTACTTCGTTTAATTTTTGCGATGCAGATGTTATGAATTAATTTATCTGATTTTTCCATTTTGTATTCGTATGTTACAAAAATACAATATAAAAAACCTGCATAAAGCAGGTTCTGGTTTTTCTTAAGGACATTGACATCTGTCACAAGTCCAGAGTGTGCATGCGCCTGTTTCATAATCATATTCGCAGCAGCGTCTTGCAGCAGATGCTCCTCCGATAATTGATTTTTGTTCTTCTCTGCCAAGTTTGTGTGCTTTTAAAAGCACGGCTTTTTTTGTGTTCATGATGTTTTTGGTGTTTGATTGTTAATGTTTTATGTTTTAATTTCTACAGAAATTATATCACTAAGGTAGGAATTTTAATTAAAACTTTTTACATTTTATCAAAAAATAATTCATAACCAATTATTGTGAATAAAATTATCTGATAAAATCGCTTATTTAAGTGAATAAATGCTTTAGTCTATCAATCTGCTGAAGTAAAAAACTGTAAGAAGATTATTTCATAGATTTATATTGCGCAGATCGCCTAAAAACAGGACAAAAGTTTCCCAGATTCAGTCCTTTACTTATATTTGTAGCATTGCATAAATCTTTATGAAGCTAAATATAAAAAACGAAACGGGCAGGCTGAAATCAGTGGTTTTAGGACAACCCAATTCAATGGGAGCAGTTCCTACATTAGAGGAAAGTTATGATGCAAAATCGTATCATTCAATCGAAAATAATATTTATCCGAAAGAATCGGATATCATTCATGAAATGAACGCTTTTGAAGCAGTTTTAAAAAAATATGACGTAGAAGTTCTTCGTCCGGACATCATTGCAGATTACAATCAGGTTTTTGCAAGAGATGTTGCCTTTGTAATCGATGATAAAATGATCATTTCCAATGTTATTGCAGACCGTGCAGACGAACAGGAAGCTTATAAAACGGTTTTTGAAAAAGTGGCGTGGAGAAAAATAATTAATCTTCCGGAAACAGCACACATTGAAGGTGGAGATGTTATTGTCTGGGACGATTTTCTGTTTATCGGAACATGTTTCAGTGAAGATTACAGAAGTTATAAAACGGCAAGAACCAATGAATATGCCATCGAAATTCTGAAAGAATACTTTCCTAAAAAAAGAATCATTGATCTGGAACTGAAAAAGAACGACAGAATACCGTACGAAGGAATTTTACACTTGGACTGCACATTCAATCCTATCGGAAAAGATAAATGTATTATTTACAAAGACGGGTTTGTAGACGAAAGCGATTACCGCCTGATTATTGATATTTTCGGGGAAGAAAACTGTTTCCACGTTACGGCGGAGGAAATGTTTGAAATGTTCCCGAATATTTTTTCAATCTCTCCTGAAATCGTAGTTTCCGACAAAGCATTCACCAGAATGAACAATCACCTCAGAAACGCATGGGGAATGACCGTTGAAGAAATTCCTTACCGTGAGATTTCCAAAATGGGAGGACTTTTACGTTGCTCGACAATGCCATTAGTAAGAGAGTAGCTGAGTTTGAGAGTCTGAGTGTTTTAGAGTTAGAGAGTTTTGGGGCTGAGTTGTTGTTATTTTTTCTATTTTAGCTTAAAATACAAAGATGTCAACAATTAAATTTCACCAAGATTTAAAGGTGTTTCAAAAGTCAGTAGAATTTGCGATGATAATTTTTGAACTCACAAAATCTTTTCCTAAAGAAGAACTCTACTCTCTTACAGATCAAATAAGGCGTTCATCACGATCCGTTTCGGCAAATATAAGCGAGGCTTGGGGAAAAAGAAAGTATGAAAAATCTTTCGTCGCAAAGCTTACAGATTCTGAAGGAGAAGCAAGAGAAACCCAAACATGGCTCTTGTACGCATGGAAATGCAAATATATAAATGAAGAACAATTTAAAATTTTAAATAATCAATACAACCATATAATCGGAATGTTAGTGAATATGATGAGTCAGTCACAGAATTGGTGTACATTTTCTTCAACAGATAAAAAATAAAAAGTAGCTTTCACTAAAACACTAAAACACCCTCAAACCCAAAGTATGCAGACAACAGATACAGTACTAATGATAGAGCCGATTGCATTCGGATTTAATGCAGAAACGGCAAAGAACAATTATTTTCAGGTAGAGCAGAAAGGTTTCGATACCCAGTTTAAAGCTTTGTCAGAATTTAAAGCTTTTGTTGAAAGATTGAGAAGCAAAGGAATTAACGTCATCACGGTAAAAGATACATTAGATCCACACACTCCGGATTCAATTTTCCCGAACAACTGGGTAAGTTTTCACAAAGACGGAAAAGTGGTTTTATATCCGATGTTTGCTTCCAACAGAAGAGTGGAAAGAAGGGACGATATCATCGAAATCATTAAAGAACAGGGATTTGAAGTCGCTGAAATCGACGACTGGTCTTTTCCTGAAACACAGGGACATTTTTTGGAAGGAACAGGAAGCATGATCTTCGATCACGATAACAAAATTGCTTACGGTTCGGTTTCTTTAAGACTGGATGAAAACCTGTTCAGAGAATTTTGTGAGAAGTATGGTTTTACGCCGGTTGTCTTCCATTCATTCCAAACCGTTGGAGAAGAAAGACTTCCGATTTACCACACCAACGTGATGATGTGTGTAGCAGATAAATTTGTGGTAATCTGTCTGGATTGTATAGATGATGAACTCGAAAGAAGCAAAGTCATTGAAACCATTAAAAATTCAGGAAAAGAAATCATTGAAATTTCTGAAGAGCAGATGCAGCAGTTTGCAGGAAATATGCTTCAGGTAAATAATAAAGACGGACAGAAATTTTTGGTGATGAGTGAAACCGCTTATAAATCTTTACATCAGGATCAGGTTGCGACGATTGAAAAACACTGTGAAATCATCTATTCTGATCTTAATACGATTGAAGTAAACGGAGGCGGAAGCGCACGTTGTATGCTTGCGGAGGTTTTCTTACCAAAAAAATAATATATTTGCTGAAAATACATTGAATTGGAATCATTAACCAGCAAAGGTTTACATATTCTTCTGACTTTGGAAACGGAGTCAGAAGCTTTGTTAATAGACGGTGACGGTTTCTTGGCATTTACCAGAGATATGCTCGCAACAAAAGACGTGGAAATTGTAGGAATTACCAGTCATATTTTTGAAAATAACAGCTTTACTTCCGCGGTTTGTCTCAAAGAATCTCACCTCTGTATTCATACGTGGCCGGAATTTAAACAACTTACTTTTGATGTTTTTCTCTGCAATTATCTGCAGGATAACACAGAAAAAGTTGAAAAAATTGCAGATGAAGTAATAGAATATTTTAAAGCTAAAACCATTCAGAAACACAAAATTTACAGATAAAAAATGTTTTACGTTTGTCCCGCCTGCGAATCCGGAAATAAGCTGGATCTTACTTTCGATATAAAAGAATACGTCTGTAAGACCTGTTCTTATCTTATTGATGTCGAAAATAATAAACATCAGAAACACATCAAAGTTCCTACAGAAAATGTTGTATTGGATATCGGGCAGAAAGGAATCCTCGACAATACAGAATATACCGTTACCGGAATTATCATCCGAAAATACGGAACCAGTATCTTTTGGAGAGAATATTATTTAAAAGATACAAAAGGAGAAGATGCTTTCTTAAGTGAGAGTGATGGACACTGGACTTTTCTTCATATCATTAATGCAATGGATGTAAAGAAAAAGATGAACGGAAAAGCAGTGGAACTGCACGGAAGAAATTACCGCTGGTACGAAACTACAGAATGCACCATTCATTCTGCTGCAGGTTTTTTTGAAGATAAACTGAATTTAGGACTGGCAACATACAAGGAATATGTGAATGCAACTCAGATGATTTCCCAAGAGCAGTCGAAGGGAAAAATTGAATTCTTCTTCGGCAAACACATCTCAAAATACAAAGTAAAAAAAGCGTTCGGGATCTCAAATCTTCCCAATTATTCAGGAATAGGAATTGTTCAGCCATTTTATGTTAATGTAAAACACACCATTAATATTATGGCGGTTTCAGCTTTATTAATCAGCCTGATTCAGTTATATGTCGTTGGGACGAGAACCAATAAATCGGTTTTCGAGCAGGAAATTAATTTTGCAGATGTCCGCAATAAAGAAATGGTCAGTAAAAGCTTTGAATTATCAGGCGGTTCTGCCCCGTTGAAAGTTGAGGTATATTCCAATGTGGATAATTCCTGGGCAAATGTCGGCTTAGGTCTGGTCAATGAGAAAACCAACGAAATAGTCTATGCTTCTAAAGATATTGAAGAATATCATGGGTATGAAGACGGTGAAAACTGGAGCGAAGGAAGGCGGGATGAAAGTTTTAATTTCTGTGGAGTATCTCCCGGAAAATACCATTTCACGATTTCAGCAGAAAAACAGGAAACTCCAAAGGAAACTCCACCTTCTTATTATGCAACTCAGGACGGAAGTTTAACCTTATCACGAGATAACAACGGAACCATTAACGTTACCAACAACAGTACGATGGAAACAACGGCTTTCGGTAGCTCAAAAATGATTAAGGAAGACACAACAAGCAGCCTCGGACAATTTGTTCATCAGACTTTGGGAAAAGCGGATATCGACTCTCTTTTGAATACCAATCTTGCAGCCGGAACCACTACATCTGCAGTCAGCGAAAATAAATCGGTTAAAATTAAGGCAGAATGGCTTCCTGTTTCCTTCAGGAATTTTGTGTTTGTTCTTTTGTTTATCATCGGGTTTGTCGCAGCAGTCTGGTTCGGAAGAAAATCTTTCGAAAGATCAAAATGGTTCAACAGTTCAAATTCACCTTACACCTATTCATAAATGATGGAAACAATTATTAATTACATAAAAGAACACTGGATTCTCTGTCTCATTGGAGTTTTTTTTGTCGGCTGGTTTACTTATCTCACTTTTGACGGCAACCAGTTCTGCGACTGCGAAAAAACAGAAACCTACAGAGACGGAACCACAAGAAGACACCACTCTTCCGGAGTGGGATATTACAGATACTATCACAAATAAAATCTAAAATTATGGATCAGATCAACTTTTTACCGGTCATCAATTCAGTCATTTATTCCTTCTTGGGAATTGCAATCCTGCTGGTTTGCTATCTAATTATTGAAAAATTAACACCGGAAAAAACATGGCACGAAATCGCTCACAATAAAAATACTGCTTTGGCGATTATTTTCGGAGCATTTATCATCGGGATTTCAATTATCATAAGTGCAGCGATTCATGGATAAAAAGAGGATTCCTCTTGAACTGCTTTTGATGTTTTCGGTATTTGTCATCGCAACCTGCGGACTGATCTACGAATTGGTGGCGGGAGCTTTGGCGAGCTATCTTTTGGGCGATTCCGTAAAACAGTTTTCCTTCATCATCGGAGTCTATCTTTTTTCGATGGGAGTCGGATCGTATTTTGCCAAATTCATCAAAGGAAATTTAATTGATAAATTCATAGAAATTGAAATTCTGGTCGGGATCATCGGCGGAATAAGCTCTGTGGTTTTATTTATTCTGTTTAATACGTTGGCTCATTTTGAAGCCGTTTTATACCTTTTTGTATTTTTTACAGGCTGTCTGGTTGGAGTAGAAATTCCGCTTTTAATGAATATCTTAAAAGACAGGGTTCAGTTTAAAGATTTGGTATCCAATGTTTTCGCCTTTGACTATATTGGAGCATTATTGGCTTCTATTCTGTTTCCTTTGGTACTGATTCCGCAATTAGGAATCGTAAAAACCCCTTTGTTTTTTGGCTTGGTTAATATTTCCATTGCCATATTTTTGTGCTTTTACCTGAAGAATGAACTTTCAAAACCAGTTTCATTAAGAGTTAAATCAATCGGAGCCTTTCTTTTGCTTGTTATTCTCTTTATCTTTTCAGACAGAATTTTATCATTTTCGGAAGAGAAATTATACGGCGAAAATGTTGTTTACACCAAAAGTTCACCTTACCAGAGAATCGTTTTAACCCGAAACAGTCGCGAATTCAGATTATATTTGAACAATAATCTGCAGTTTTCTTCAGTAGACGAATACCGTTATCACGAAGCGCTGGTTCATCCTGCGATGTCGATGGCTAAAAAGATCGATCATATTTTAATTCTCGGCGGCGGAGACGGTTTCGCAGTTCGTGAAGTTTTAAAATACAAAGAAGTAAAAGACATCACTTTGGTGGATTTAGACGGAGAAATGACAAATTTTTTCAGGAATAATGAAACAATGCGCCAATTGAATCAAAGTTCTTTATCCAATCCAAAGTTAAAAGTGATAAATAAAGACGCTTACATTTGGGTAAAAGAAAACTCTAAAAAGTACGATGTCATCATTATCGATTTTCCGGATCCGTCTAATTACAGTTTAGGAAAATTATATTCTTTACAGTTTTACAAAGAGCTGGAAAGACTGACTACATTAGACACAAAGATTGTGGTTCAGACAACTTCTCCTTACTTTGCCCCGAAATCTTTCTGGTGTATTGAGAAAACAATTAATCAGATTTTTCCGTTTACTTCCGCGTATCATACGTATGTTCCATCATTCGGAGAATGGGGATTTTCAATGGCTTCTTTTGAACCGATCAACAATAAAATTTACCGTAAAATTCCGAATCTGAAATTTTATGATTACAATTTCTCACAGCTTTCTTACTTTACGAAAGATATGAAAACCAAAGATATTGAAGTCAATCGATTGGATAACCAGATTTTAGTAAGATATTTTGATGAAGAATGGGGTAAAGTTCAATAGAAAAGTGTCAATTATTTATTATATTTGTATCATAAATTGATACTTAAATTATAAAAATATGATAGCTGAAATTGAGAAATATATAGAAATCCAGAACAACATCGATCAGATTCTGAAAGATTCACCATTTAAAATTTCTTACATTATTGAAAAAACAGGAATTAAAAAACCCACCTTTTTCAAAAAAATGAAAGAAAAAAGATTTACTTCCGAAGAACTGCTTTCTATTGCCAAAGTAATGGAACCGGTTTATAGAAACGAAACCCATGAAGAGATTTTAGAATCGTTGAAAAGATCCGAAGAAGATTTCAGAATGGGAAGAACAATATCTCACCAGGAATTAATGAAGCAGGCTCGTGCAAGATTAGAACAGCGTAAGAATGAGGGTAGAATATAGTGATCTTTCCAAGAAAGATTTTGAAAATCTTCAGGATTATCTTTTTGATCAATGGGGCGTTCTGGTTTTAGAAAATTTTTTGGATAAATATGATCAGGCTATCCAAATGCTACTTTCAAAAAATGTATACTTTGAAAAATATAGAGATACAGGGTTTATGAAATATTTGGTAACGAAACACAACTACATTATTTATGATTATCAGGATGATATGTTGAGAATCCACAGAGTTATCAACAATTTTCAGAATCCCGATGACAACTATGAAAGCATCTCAAAATAACCATTAAATCTTGCCAACTCAGCCCACTCAATTTTCACGTAAAGATTTCCTTAAAACCCTGTTTTTAGGCAGTCTCATGATTCCTTTTTTACACTATTGCAGTAAAAAAGGCAAATCATTATTGCTAAAAATCACCGGAACCAATCATATTTTAGGGCACAAACTCTGGGCAAAAGATTTTCCTCAACCTACGGAAGAAATTCGCACAAAATACCTCGTTGTCGGCGGAGGAATTTCAGGACTTTCGGCGTGTAGATTTTTCAGTCAGGATCAGGAAAACAATTATCTGTTGCTCGAAATGGAAAACCATTTAGGCGGAAACTCTTCCAACGGACAGAACAAATTTTCAAAATTTCCTTTAGGAGCACACTATTTGCCATTGCCGAATAAAGAAAATACTGAAATCATCCAATTTCTGAAAGATTGCAAAATGTATCAGGGAGACGATGAAAACGGTGATCCGATTTTAGATGAATATCAGATGACTTTCCCGCAACAGGAACGGTTGTTTTTCAAAAATTCATGGCAAAATGATATCGTTCCGCAAAACGGAATTTCCTCAGAAGCAAAAGCGGAATTCGACCGTTTTTTTAAAATGATGGATCACTTTCAGCATAAAAAAGATGCGGAAGGAAAATATTGGTTTGCCATTCCGGTTCACGATTCCACCCGGGAAGATGAGGTTTTACAACTAGAGAAAATTATTTTCAGAGACTGGCTGAAACAAGAAAATTTTACATCTGAAGAATTACTCTGGCTGTTGGATTATTCCTGTCGCGATGATTACGGTTTGGGAATCAATTATGTTTCAGCTTGGGCTGGAATTCATTATTTCGCCGGAAGAAAAAATAACTGGAGCAAAAAATACAAAGATCAGGTTTTCACATGGCCGGAAGGAAATGCTCGTTTGGCAAAACATTTTTCAAAATATACAGAAGAAAAATCTTTACAGAATCATCTGGTTTTTGATGTGAAGATCAATGATAACGATGTTGAGGTTTTAAGTTTCGACAATATTCAGAAAAAGACAAAAAAGATCATGGCTGAAAAAGTTCTGTTCGCGACTCCGCAATTCGTCAACGAAAGAATTTTCAACAATAAAAGGGCTGAACATTTTAACTATGTTCCGTGGCTTTTAACAACGATTACTTTACAAAACGATTTCGGAGGAGATGAAGAATTGGCTTGGGATAACGTAATCTACGGTTCTGATGGTTTAGGCTATATTTACGATCAGCATCAGAATGTAAACCAGATTATGGGTGAAAAAGTGATTACCTACTACAGAAGTTTTTCCACCAATGACTGTAAAAAAGCAAGAAAAAAATTATACGGTCTGAAAGAAGATCAGTTGAAAAACCTTGTTTTGGAAGATTTAAAAAAAGCCCATCCTATGATCGAAGATTTTATCCTCGAAATGCAGTTTCAAAAAATCGGTCATGCGATGATTGCGCCGGTTCCGAACCAGATTTTTGGAAATTCCGAAATGGCAAAACAGCCGGTTGACGGAAAAGTTTTCTTTGCCCATTCTGATCTTTCAGGAATTTCAATTTTCGAGGAAGCTTTTTATCAGGGATGGAGAACCGCGAAAGAGATGCAACAATTTGATTAATATTAAAATAAGAATTCAAACCTAACAGGTTTTTAAAATCTGTTAGGTTTCCCAAAAATAAAAATGAAACAACCCTGGATCCATAACGCAAAAACAGACGGCTGGTTTATCCTGTCGCCGCCTTTCATTATTTTGCTGATTGTTTTCTTATTTCAGAAACAGATTCAGGGACTGGAAAATCATTATTCCTTTTACACATGGCTTTTTCTCATAGTTTTCGTAGATGTTGCGCACGTTTATTCAACGTTATTTAAAACGTATTTCGTTAAAGAAGAAGTCAGCAAAAGAAAACTTTTATATTACGGAATTCCTGCATTGAGCTGGATTTTAGGGCTGATTTTATACCAGTTCGGAAGTCTTACCTTTTGGTCGGTGTTGGCTTTGATTGCTGTTTTTCATTTTATCAGGCAGCAATATGGTTTCATGAGAATTTATGCTAGATTTGAACCTAATAACTGGAGTAAAAGAATTGATGAAATTGCGGTGTATTCTGCCACAATTTTTCCGATGTTGTATTGGTTTAAAACACCAAGAGCTTTTACGTGGTTTGTACAAAATGAATTCAATTGGTTTCAGAATCTTCCGGATTATATTCCAGTCATTAAGATTTTATATTTCGGGATTTTAATGATTTGGATCGTAAAAACGGTGTATAAAATTTTCAAAACCAGACAATTTAATATTCCGAAAATTGCCTTAATTTCAGGGACTTATCTTTCGTGGTATTTCGGAATTGTTTATTTCAACAACGATTTGGTTTTCACTTTCCTGAATGTGATTTCGCACGGAATTCCTTACATTGCTTTAATTTACATCAGAGAAATTCAACAAAAAGAGGATCACAATCTAAACCGTCTTTCTTTATTCAAATCTGCTTTCGGGATATTTTTGTTTATTCTCGTTATTCTTGCTTTTGCATTTTTCGAGGAGTTTTTATGGGAAATTTTGGTTTGGAACGAACATTTTTCATTAAATCTGAACGTTTCAGTAAATTGGTTTCAGTTTTTGGTTCCTTTATTAGTCGTTCCTCAGCTTACGCATTACTTATTGGACGGCTTTATTTGGAGAAAACCGAAAAAAGTTAACTAATTTTGTCTTCAAAGTTAAAAATATGAAAATGCAGAAGTGCCTCCTTTCATTCATGCTTTTGTTGGGATTTTTCAGTTTAAATGCTCAGCAGAAGACATTTTGTAACCCGATTAATATCGATTACGGGTATACTCCGTTCGAAGTTTTTTCAAAACAGGGAAAACACCGTGCAACAGCCGATCCGGTGATTGTTAATTTTAAAAACAAGCTCTTTCTTTTTTCCACCAATCAGGAAGGATACTGGTACAGCGACGATATGCTCGACTGGAAGTTTGTCCACCGAAAATTTTTAAGAGACAATAAATATACCCACGATCTGAACGCTCCTGCAGTTTGGGCAATGAAAGATACGTTATACGTTTTCGGATCTACGTGGGAACAGGATTTCCCGATTTGGAAAAGTACCAATCCCACCAAAGATGACTGGAAAATTGCCGTTGATACTTTAAAAGTCGGAGCTTGGGATCCTGCATTTCATTACGATGAAGATAAAAACAAGCTGTACTTGTATTGGGGATCAAGCAATGAATGGCCATTGTTGGGAACCGAAGTAAAAGTAAATACCCTTCAGTCCGAAGGTTTTGTAAAGCCGATCATCAGGCTAAAACCGGAAGATCATGGTTGGGAAAGATTCGGGGAATATAATGACAATGTTTTCTTACAGCCATTCGTAGAAGGAGCGTGGATGACGAAGCATAACGGAAAATATTATTTGCAATATGGAGCTCCTGCAACGGAGTTTAGCGGATATTCGGACGGAGTGTATGTGAGTAATAAGCCTTTGGAAGGTTTTGAATATCAACAGCATAATCCGTTTTCTTACAAACCGGGAGGTTTTGCGAGAGGAGCAGGACACGGTGCAACGTTTGAAGACAATTACAAAAACTGGTGGCACATTTCTACCATTTTTATTTCAACAAAAAATAATTTTGAAAGACGTTTGGGAATCTGGCCTGCCGGATTTGATAAAGATGATGTAATGTATTGCAACACGGCTTATGGAGATTATCCAACGTATCTTCCGCAATACGCACAGGGAAAAGATTTCTCTAAAGGACTTTTTGCAGGATGGATGCTGCTGAATTATAATAAGCCGGTTCAGGTTTCATCCACTTTAGGTGGTTATAATTCCAATTATGCGGTGGATGAAGATATTAAAACGTACTGGAGTGCCAAAACAGGAAATTCCGGAGAGTGGTTTCAGACGGATTTAGGAGAGGTTTCTACCATTAATGCGATTCAGATCAATTATGCCGATCAGGATGTTGAGTTTATGGGGAAAACGCTTGGCAAAATGCATCAGTATAAAATTTATGGTTCCGATGACGGTAAAAAATGGAATGTGATTGTGGATAAAAGCAAAAACACTAAAGATGTTCCTCATGATTATGTAGAATTGGAAAAACCTACAAAAGCGAGATTTCTGAAAATGGAAAATCTTAAAATGCCCACCGGAAAATTTGCATTAAGCGGATTCAGGGTATTTGGAAAAGGCGCAGGAGCAGTTCCTCCAAAAGTTCAGAATTTTGTTCCGTTGAGATCAGATCCCAAGAAATACGGCGAAAGAAGAAGCATCTGGATGAAATGGCAGCAGAATTCCGATGCAGACGGATATGTTATTTATTGGGGAAAATCTCCTGAAAAATTGTACGGAAGCATTATGGTGTACGGAAAAAACGAATATTTCTTCACCGGAGCCGACAGAACGGATGCATATTATTTCCAGATCGAAGCTTTCAATGCGAATGGAGTTTCAGAAAGATCGGAGATTTTTAAGTCTGAATAAAATATTAATAAACGCTTTGAATTTTCAGAGCGTTTATTTTTTTAGTAATAGAGAGAATATTAATTTTTTATAATATCCCACCTTAAAAGATTATTCCTTTTCTCTAAAGCTTTTTTATTGTTTCTTTCCACCATTCTATAAAATTCGGAATCTGATATTTCTTTTCCGTTACCGTCAAAAAAGATTTGTTTCAGATCATTGTTATCATTGTTCCGCTGCGGAGAAGGATTTTCGAAATAATTTTTTAAAATAGTTTTGAAAGAATTTTCTGTTACTAAAATAAGCTTATGTCTGAAATAATATGGAAGTTCTTCCGGATCTGAATTTCGAAGTGATCTTATCTCTACGAGCTGAAATGAAATTCCTTTCTTCTCGTCTTCTGCTTTTACAATTAACCCAGGTAAGCCATGGAGCAAATAAGGACCGTCCTGAATGGGAATATCAGTTGTAAACCAAACTGTCCATTTTCTGTTATATAATGTAGTTGTTGCTTTTTGAGCTAAAAAATTTAAAATCTTTTCTTTTTCAGGAAAGATTTTCCATTTAGGTTTTTTCTGCATCTTTACCTGATAATAATTCTGACAGCTTGTATACAATGTCATATTAAAATCTGGATAATTTTTTACAATAACGTCTAAATACTGAATTCCCTGATAAGGAAATTTATCTTTCGGTTTCTCTTTAATTCTTACTAAAGAGTCCTGTTCGGGAATATCGGAAGAATAAAATCGGGAACTGTTTTTATGAATATCAAGATTCAGAAATTCTCGTTTCTTGATGTCAAGCTGTGTGGAATCTTCTGCGAAACTGTATTCGTAAACAAAACGTTTATTTTGAGATTTATATAACTGAGCTGTTATTAAAAGAAAAAATACTATTCTGTACATCTAAAGAATTTTAAGGATTTATATTCTTCATAAATCCCTCAATTTTATTGACCAGAAAATCTGCATTGGAAGACTGATCCCAGCCGAGATGATCTCCGGTAAATTCATAAGATTCATGATACACTTTATTTTCTGATAGAACCGAGTCCAGCGTTTTCTTTTGAGACAGTGGAACCACATGGTCATTAATTCCGTAATAAGAAAGGGTAGGAGCGGAAGTTGGAGTAATCCAGTGAACCGGACTTCCAAAGTCCATTAGCGTTGTTTTGCTGTCAACGATTTTAGGATCAATCAAATGTTTTTCTACGAAAGCATAATCTTCATAATTTTTAAATCCTGAATCGTTCAGATCAGTGGGACCGACGATATTGATAACCGCTTTTACCTTTCTGTCCGGATCAAATTTATAAGCATACAACATTGCTAAATGTCCGCCCGCGCTGTTTCCGAGAAGAATATATTTGGGATGAATTTTTAAGTTTTTTTCTAAACCATTCATGACACTGGCAATATCATCTGTTTGATTCGGAAGAGCAAAATGCTTGGATGAAGCAAGCCTATAATCCAGATTGATAAAAATATGTTCAGGAAATTTTTTCATCAGATCATAAGTGAAATCCGTAAGCTGAGATCTCCTTCCGCCACGCCAACCGCCACCGTGAATAACGACGAAAACGTCTTTATCTTTTAAAGAAGCCTTAGGAATATAAACGTCCATTTTCTGTTCCTTGTATTTTCCGTAGGAAACATTTTTTTCTATGGTAAAAGCTTTTCCATTTCCGAAATCAATGGTGTTTTGTTTACAGCCTAAAAGTGTAAGAAGAAATAAACCTGTTAAAACAATTAAACGACTCTTCATCATTGAATTTTAATTAAAAATAAAAAAACTCGCCGATTTCTCAGCGAGTTTACCACAAAAAATGATTTATATGAAGAAATGATTGTTATCTTGTTCTGTTTTTAATTTCGTCTGAAGCACTTTCGATGTTTCTTACCTTTTTCACTTTCTGGTTTCCGAAATTGTAAGTAATGCTTACATTAATGCTTCTTCTGTACTGGTCGTTTCTAATGTAGTTATAGTTTCCGGAAGCCTGTAAATCTTCAATTTCCACGACATTGGTTCTTAAAACATCATTCAGATTCACCGCAAACGTCCAGTCGTTCCAGTTTTTCTTAATGTTCAGATCTAAACTTGCTAAGTTTTTCAGCATACCAAGTTCTATCTGCTGTTTATCCACATAGAAGAAATTTACGCCTAAGAACCATGTTTTCTTTTTGTCTAAACGGATGGTATTGTTACTGGTAATCAACATACTTGCAGATTTTCTGTTGTTTACATAAGTATCAAAAACCTGTCCTGTTGTAGGATCTGTATCTAATGTTCCGTTGTTGATGTTATACTGTACCCCCGCATTGAAGTTTAATGTAAGATATTGCTTGAATAAAGATTTCTGAATTCCCAGCATCGCAGACATTTCCTGCTTGTCTCCGAAATTGGTTCTGATGTACGCCAACTGAACTCTTTTCTGATTGGTTTTCGGATCGATATAGCTTCTCTGCAACGGAACCTGCGTGATCTGGTCTTTTTCATAGGTATGATTCAAAATCAGGAAATAAGAATTTTTGTACATATACGTTAACTCCTGATTGTAAGTGGAAGACGCCTTTACGAAAGGATTATTTTGAGTATAATTATCTTCCGTAATAAGATTTTTTACAGGGTTCAGTTCCCAAAAGCTGGGTCTTCTCATTCTGCTTGAAAAGGAATAGGAAATATTGTTCTTATCATTAATGGCATAATTGAAACTTAAATAAGGTAAAAGATTATTATAATTTCTTTCGATCTGTTGATTGGTTTCTACATTGTTTTTCCAACTATCTGCGGTTCCTAAGCTATTCGTGATTTCGTATCTGGCTCCGATTTTTCCTGAGAACTTATCCGAAAACTTCTTTTCAAAAGTTACATACAGACCATAAATATTTTCATTGTAAATAAAATGGTTAAAATCATTTTGAGAAGCTAACTGGTTACCGGAAAGATCGTATGGATATGAATAGTTTTTGGTGTCGTTGTCAGTTTTTGTTTTATTGTAATTTCCTCCGGCAGAGAACGTAAAATCGTTTTTAAATTTTTGAATATAATCCACCGTCCCGGAAAAATTATTGATAACCTGCGGAAGGTCCTGAATTATTTTGCTGCTGTTTTGGGTGAAATTTCCTGCCGCATCCTGAATCAGCGTGTTGTTATTCGTGTACTGAAATCTTTTATAATTAAGATATGCTGCATTCACATTCAGTTTGCTTCCTAAAGAATCAAGCTTTACTTCATAGTTTAAATTTACAGAATTGTTATAGCTTCTTGCGTCCTCTTTATTTTTGGTTTTAGTATAAGCGGTTGAAAGTATATTGCCGTTAGTATCATATTTTGTAATCGTGTTCATCAGATCGATCGTAGAATTGTAGCTTTTGTTCGCCCATGTATTCCATGATAAAGCCAGATTACTTTTGTCATTCAACTGATAATCAATATTCAGATATCCTCCTAAATTTTTGTTCGGATCATCAATATTCCCTACAGATTCATTCTGTACATTTTCAGATCGGTTTCTAAGAACATATGCTTGCGGATTGATATTTTCGCCACCACTAAGATTCGCATTAATTCCCAGTTTGTCTTTTCTGTAATTGACAGAGAAACTGGCGTTGCTTGCATTGTATTTACTCTGGGTATTAGACATTCTCATGTTTCCGCTGGTTCCGTCGCTCATTTTTTTCTTCAGCACGATATTGATGATCCCATCGGAAGATTCTACCTGATATTCACTTCCCGGAACTGTAATCACTTCAATTTTCTGGATATTTTCTGCGGGTGTATTTTTCAGAAACTGAACCAGAGATTCTGCATCCATATTGCTTTTTCTGCCGTTAATGTAGATCAGCGCATTGTTCTTTCCTGCAATCTTTAACGTTTTATCATCTGTTGTAGACAAAAGGGGAGTCTGCTTCAGAATATCGAACGTCGTATTTCCTTTTGCAATGGGAGATGCAGCAACATCATATACAAAACGGTCGCTTTGTTTTTTGAAAACCAGCTTGGTTAAAGTAACTCCTTCTATACTTTTTGTTTTTACAGTATCCTTTTTAGTTTGCTGAGCGAAAGATAATCCACTGAAGAATATAGCTGCGATAAGAATGGGCGTTTTCATGTTTTATAATTTTAGAGAGTTTTTAATAGCTTGTATTTGTTATTATTTAACATTGCAAAGATATATAATAAATTAAGTATCTTGCAATACAAAGTACTTAAAAAGTTTTTAAATTAAATTTAACTTATTGGTTTTCAGTAAATAAAATTTAAGATTAAATTTTTTGTTTTTGTTCCTTTGCTGTCAATAAGACAATTTTGAGCATGATTGTATTACATTTCGGGATAAAATTTCTGAAATGTCATGGTGTAATAAAAAGAAAAAAGAACCGAAATGGTTCTTTCTATTGAATTTATTCTCTGTCTAAACGGGCCAATTTTTTATCGATCCAGATCGTGGCAAACGGGAAGAAGGCGGCAATTAAAGCAAAAACGCTGTCTTCATCATCCCACACGTAAATTTTCCTTATCGCGGGTAAAAAGATCAGATAAAGAGAAAAAAAGAAACCGTGAATGCTTCCGATGGTACTGATGTAAACAATAGGAAGAATTTCATCGGGATTGGTGCGGATCCAGATCATTGCCGTGAAAAGAAAAAACCACGAAACGGCTTCTGCAAGACAGATATTTTTAAACCATCTGATGACTTTTTCCTGAGGATATTTTAAAAATAATTTTTCTAAGAAATTCATAAATTTTACATATCATTAATTCAGGACTAATAAGAAACCTCCAGCTTCCATCTTCCTGCATCGGCTTATCAATGCTAAATTACTTATAAAAACTGCTTCCATCCAAATAATCAAAAACTTCGGGAGGAAGCATCGGTCTTACATTTTTTCCGCTTTTAATCATGTTACGGATTTCTGTTGCGGAAAGCTCAATAACCGGCGCGTTGATTAGAGAAATATTTTCGTGCTGAAGATATTCGGAGTCTTTCTTTTCACCTTCAAAAACTCTCGGATAAACAATGATGTGATGATTCTTAATTAAAGTTTCAGCATTCTTCCATTTATGAAGGCTTTCCAGATTATCTTCTCCCATGATTAAACTAAAAGAATAGTCGGGATATTTCTCATGAAGATAAGTCAGCGTATCAATCGTGTAACTTGGCTGTGGAAGCGAAAACTCCACATTTGAAGCACGCATTCTCGGATAATTTTTTACCGCAAGCTGCACCATATCCAGTCGGTTATGATCTTTTAACAAAGATTTCTTTTCTTTGAAAGGATTTTGCGGACTTACTACAAACCAAAGTTCATCCATATCGGAATTTTCCAGGATGTAATTGGCTAAAATTAAATGACCAATATGAATCGGGTTAAACGAACCGAAAAATAAACCAATTTTTTTCATAAAAAACTTCTAATCCCTGAATTGAACATCTTTAATATTCAGATAATGCGTTACATTGCCTTTCCAGTGATTTTCTTCCAGTGTAAAGGCAAGATCAAAATATTTATTTCTGAAATCATCGGCAAACTGACCTAATTTGAAGCCTACACATTCTATATTTCTTCCGGTGGACTCCTGCTTAATGTAAAATTTAAGATGATTATTATCTTTCCCCATTGTTTTAATATACCCCGAAATTTTCTGATTCGTTAAGGTAAGAATCGGTTTCATATTGTGAGGTCCGAAAGGAGCCAGTTTTCTGTGGAAATTGATAAATTCTCTGTTAATTTCATCAATCTGAATTTCCGAGTCAATCGTAATGGATGGCTCTTTCTGATGTTCTTTGATTTTTTCAGAGACAACTCGTTCAAATTTTTCTTTAAAAGCGGCAAATTTTTCTTTCTCCATAGAAAGTCCTGCAGCGGCATGATGTCCTCCGAATTTTAAAAAATATTCCGAACACATATCCAGTGCTTCGTGAACATCAAAATCCGAAACGGATCTCGCCGAAGCCACCATTTCCCCGTTATTTCCATCGGTGAAAACAAGGGTAGGTTTGTAGTAGGTTTCAATTAATCTTGAAGCTACAATTCCTATTACTCCTTTATTCCATTCCGGATGATAAACGATGGTGGTATATTTTGTTTCCTGCTGAGATTCAATAACCTGATTCAAAGCAGAAAGAGTAGAGTTCATATCCAGTTCACGCCTTTCATCATTAAGATTCATGATGTCACTCACAATCTGATGGGCGTGTTTCAGGTTATCCGAAACCATAAGCTCAACGGCTGCTTTTCCGTGAGAAATTCTTCCGGCAGCGTTAATTTTAGGCGCAATTTCAAACACAATATTTGAAATTTCAAAATGAGAAAGTTTGTCTTCGGGAATTAATAATCTTAATCCTAAATTTCTCGTTTTTCGAAGAGTTTTCAGTCCCATTTTAGCCAAAACCCTGTTTTCGCCTGTCATCGAAACGATATCTGCAGCAATGGAAATCGCGAGAAGATCTGTTAATTCAAACAGTTCAGCTTCAGGAAGTTTATAAATGGTGTTGAGACCCTGACAAAGTTTAAAACCTACTCCGCATCCTGAAAGTTCTTTGAAAGGATAGCGGCAGTCACTTCTTTTCGGATCCAGAACGGCAACGGCGTCAGGAATTTCTTCTCCGGGTAAATGGTGATCGCAGATGATAAAATCGATATCCAGACTTTTGGCATAGCTGATCATATCCAGTGCTTTGATTCCGCAGTCTAAAGCGATAATCAGAGAAAAGCCGTTTTCTTTGGCAAAGTCGATTCCTTCGGTAGAAATTCCGTACCCTTCAGAATTTCTGTCGGGAATATAGTAATCTAAATATTTTTTCTGAACAATTTTGCTGAGGTACAGATACATCAGTGCAACGGCAGTTGTTCCGTCCACGTCATAATCTCCGTACACCAATATTTTTTCTCCATTCTCAATTGCAGTGGCAATCCGCTCTACAGCTTTTTGCATATCTGCCATTAAAAACGGACTGTGAATGTCGTTAAGGTTGGGTTTAAAAAATTCTCTTGCCTTTTGATAATTGTCAATTCCTCTGAGAACGAGGAGTTTAGATTCAAAAGTTCCAAAACCAAGAGACGAACTTAATCCATCCACAATTTCCTCATCGGGTTCGGGCTTGTAAATCCATTTTTGACTCATTTCACAAAAATAGGGAATTATAATTTAAAAGAAAAGTTTATTGTTGAAGGGGAAGTGTTAAAAAAAACCGTTCAGCAGTTGAACGGTTTTTAAATATTTTAAGAATACATTTTCTCTCTTAATTCTTTTACTTTCTTATCAGCAAGATATTCATCGTAAGTCATTTCTCTATCGATAATTCCAGTTGGGGTCAGCTCGATGATTCGGTTACAGACTGTGGAAAGCATTTCGTGGTCATGAGAAGCCAATAGAATATTTCCTTTGAAGTTAGACAGTGAGTTATTCAATGTCGTGATACTTTCAAGGTCTAAGTGGTTTGTAGGTTCATCCAGTAAAAGAACGTTGGCTTTCTGAAGCATCATTCTACTGAACATACATCTCATTTTTTCACCTCCTGAAAGTACTTTACAGGATTTTAAAGCTTCATCTCCGGAGAAAAGCATTCTTCCTAAAAATCCTCTTACGAATTCTTCATGACGCTCTTCATCATTTTTCGTAAATTGTCTTAGCCAATCAACCAAACTTAAATCTTCCTGAAAGAAATTGGTATTGTCTAAAGGCATATGAGACTGGTTTGTAGTAACTCCCCAAGCAACAGTTCCTTTGTCTGCTTCTACGTTTCCTGCTAAAATTTCGAAAAATTCTGTGATTGCCAATGAATTTTTAGACAAAACAGCAACTTTATCTCCTTTTTTAAGATTTAAATCGATGTTTGAGAACAATAATTCTCCGTCTTTTGTTTTTTCAAGACCTTTTACATCCAAAATCTGATCTCCCGCTTCTCTTTCCATTTCGAAAATAATGGCAGGGTATCTTCTTGAAGACGGTTTAATATCATCAATGTTTAATTTATCGATCATTTTCTTTCTTGCGGTTGCCTGTTTCGCTTTCGCAACGTTTGAGCTGAATCTTGCAATGAAGTCCTGAAGTTCTTTCTTCTTTTCCTCCGCTTTTTTGTTCGCCTGAGCTCTTTGTCTCGTTGCTAACTGAGAAGCCTGATACCAGAAAGAGTAGTTACCTGTGTAAAGGTTAAGTTTAGCATAATCCAAGTCACCGATGTGCGTACAAACCGTGTCTAAGAAGTGACGGTCGTGAGATACAACGATTACGGTGTTTTCATAATCTGCTAAGAAATCTTCCAGCCAAGAGATCGTATCGATATCAAGGTCGTTCGTAGGCTCATCCAGAATAAGTACATCCGGATTTCCGAAAAGCGCCTGAGCCAAAAGAACCTTTACTTTGTCTTTGTTCTCAAGTTCGCTCATCATTTGCCAATGCATATCATCTTTAATACCTACGTTGGAAAGCATGGTCTGTGCATCAGATTCTGCAGTCCATCCTCCCATTTCGTCGTAGATGACGCCTAATTCTCCGGCTTTAATTCCGTCTTCATCAGAGAAGTCTTCTTTCGCATAAAGCGCGTCCATCTCTTCTTTTATCTCGAATAATTTCTTGTTACCTCTCAAAACCGCTTCAAGCACAGTAAATTGATCATAAGCAAAGTGATCCTGCTCCAGAACAGACATTCTTTTTCCAGGTTCCAAAGATACGTGTCCTGTTGTCGGGTCCTGCTTTCCTGTTAATATTTTAAGGAATGTAGACTTTCCTGCACCATTTGCTCCGATAATTCCGTAGCAGTTTCCTTTCGTAAACATAATGTTTACCTCGTCAAAAAGAACTCTTTTCCCGAATTGTAAAGATAAGTTAGATACTGTTAACATATAGTTTTGTAAATTTGGCGCAAAAATACGAAAAGAATTTGGGTATTTCGCAATATTGTAATAGTCAGGTTTTTAAATGTGGGGTATTTTTTATATATTTCATTCATTAAATTAATAAAACGCAGAAAATAAATATCATAAAAAATATAAATTCTTCTGCAACCTTATTAAATTTTTACATCTTACAAATACAAAAGGATTTTAAAATGAAGATTGAAAAAACAGTCAATATATTAAACCGAAGAGCCAGATTTGAATATGAAATTCTGGAAGAATACGAAGCGGGAATGGTTTTAACAGGTACGGAAATAAAATCTTTGCGTTCTTCAAAAGCATCCATCGCAGAATCGTTCTGTCAGTTTATTGATGGGGAATTGTACATCATTAATATGATGATTGACGAGTACAAATTAGGAACTTTTTACAATCATAAAACAAAAAGGGAACGGAAATTGCTCTTGCACAAAAAAGAGTTACAGAAATTAGGAAAAAAGTTAAAGGATGCAGGGAACACCGTTATACCTCTTAAATTATATATCAATGACCGGGGAAAAGCAAAGGTTCTCATAGCGCTGGGTAGAGGGAAAAAACTCTTCGATAAAAGGGAGAGCATAAAAGATAGAGAAAATAAACGAAACCTCGACAGAATATTAAAGAAAAGTTAAAAATCATCTGAAAAACTTTGTATATAAAGAAAAATTATATTTATTTTGCATTATCAATTATTTAATCATTTAATTCTATGAAAAATCTAAAATTAGGAATTTCAGCATTGGCACTTACTGTTGCTTCTACTGTGTTCGCTCAGACTACCAACAATCCGTGGTTAATCGGGGTTGGTGCTCACGCGGAAAACCATTTGGCACAGAGAACCAATTTCAGTAATACGTTCTCTGCTAATAATTTGACGAAGACAATGTTCAATATGAACAACTTCTCTATTACTCCGCCATTATCAAAACTTACTGTAGCTAGGAACATCGGTAAAGGTTTGGTAATCGACTGGCAGACAACTGTAGGTAATGTTGAAAACAAAAGATTCAACATGGGTAAAGAGTTTATGTTGATGACAGGTTTAGGTTTCCAGGCGAAGGCTGCAGGTCTTCTTTGGGACGAAGAATCTTGGTTTGATCCATATTTAAGAGTTGGTGCTAACTATTTGAGACATGATTATACTTCTCTTACTTTCCCTAGAACGGATGCTAACGGAGAATATGTTACAAATGGTGACAACGGTAACGAAAACGGTAAAGCTAACTTCTTTACAGTTGCTACTGGTGCAGGTGTTAACTTTTGGTTAACTAAAAACTTCGGTTTAGGTGTTCAGGGAGATTACGTATCAACTCCGGGAGACAAATCTAACGTTGCTAATTTCTGGCAAGCTTCAGCTTCTTTGAACTTTAGATTTGGTAACAGAGATAGAGATAAAGATGGTATCTTGGATAAAGACGATTTATGTCCAGATACACCAGGTTTACCAGAATTCCAAGGATGTCCTGATACTGATGGTGATGGAGTTCCAGATAAAGACGATCAATGTCCAGATGTGGCTGGTCCGGTTGAAAACAACGGATGCCCTTGGCCAGATACTGATGGTGACGGTGTAATCGACAAAGATGATGCTTGTCCTACAGTTGCAGGTCCTGCTGAAAACAATGGTTGTCCTTGGCCAGATACAGACGGAGACGGAATCTTAGATAAAGATGATGCTTGTCCTACTGTTCCAGGTCTTCCAGAATACAACGGATGTCCTAAGCCTAAAAAGCAAACTGCTATTGAATTAGAAAAACAATTCGGAAGTGTATTCTTTGACTTCAATAAAGCTACTATCAAGGCTGAGTCTAAAGGTGCTCTTGATTCTGCTGCTGATCTAATCAAAAAAGACGGTGGTAACTATCTATTAGAAGGTAGAACTGATGCTAAGGGATCTGAAGCTTACAACTTAAAATTATCTAGAGAAAGAGCTGCTGCTGTAGTTGCTGCTTTAGATGCAAGAGGTGTAGATGCTAATGCTCTTAAATCAATCGGTGTAGGTAAAGCTAAAGCTACTGTACCTGCTACTGCTTCTGATGCTGAAAGACAAGTAGACAGAAAAGTAGTTGTAACTGCTATCGAAGATGCTGCTCAGTGGGAATCTCTTAAGAAAAGAGACTACGAAGATCCAACTCCGGTAAAAGTAGTTAAGAAAAAAGCTCCAGCTAAGAAAAAAGCTCCAGCTAAAAAAAGAAAATAATTAAATTTTTCTAAATATAAATACCTCCAGTTCTCTGGGGGTATTTTTTTTTCGTTCACTTTTGAGTAATTTTGTTGAAAATTAAAAATATAAAATGGGAAGAGCGTTTGAATATAGAAAAGCATCTAAAATGGCCAGATGGGACAAGATGGCTAAGACTTTTTCTAAAATAGGTAAAGATATTGCATTGGCAGTAAAAGCAGGAGGTGCAGATCCGGAATCTAATCCTGCACTAAGAAGATGCATACAGAATGCTAAAGGAGCAAACATGCCAAAAGATAACGTAGAAAGAGCGATTAAAAAGGCAAGTGGTGCAGATGCAGAAAACTATGAAGAAATTACTTACGAAGGTTACGGACAAGGTGGTGTTGCTTTTTTCGTAGAATGTACGACAAACAATACAACAAGAACTGTTGCCAATGTAAGAGCTATTTTCAATAAGTTTGATGGAAACCTTGGTAAAAATGGCGAGTTAGCTTTCATCTTCGACAGAAAAGGGATTTTCACGATCGATTTAACTCAGATTAAAATGGATTGGGACGATTTTGAAATGGAAATGATTGACGGCGGAGCAGAAGACGTAGAAAAAGACGAAGAAGAAGTAATGATTACAACAGCTTTCGAAGATTTCGGTTCTTTATCTCACAAATTAGACGAACTGGGAATTGAAGCAAAAAGCGCAGAACTTCAGAGAATTCCGAACAATACAAAAGAAGTAAACGAAGAGCAGTTCAAGGCAAATATGAAAATGCTTGAGCGTTTCGAGGACGATGATGACGTGCAAAACGTATATCATAATATGGAAATTACAGAAGAGTTGATGGAAACTCTCTAAAAAATAGTAGTTGTCCGGAATTTATCATCAATAAAAAACTTTGGGTTCTTTGCTGAGTGAAACGCCTTTGTGAGCTTAAAAGCGGTTAATATTTAAAAACTTTTGCGAACTTTGCGTTAAAATTAAGCATTATGATAAATTAAGGATAAGTGAAAAAAATAATATAACATTCATATACAGTTAACTTTCAAGTAGTTTCTTTGCATAAAACTATGAAAAGAAACGTCGAATTAGTTGTTATATCGGATGTTCATCTGGGAACTTACGGATGTAAGGCTAAAGAATTACTGCGATATCTTAATTCTATTCAGCCTAAAACTTTAGTTTTGAACGGAGATATTATCGATATCTGGCAATTCAAAAAGTCTTACTTCCCTAAACCCCATTTAAAGGTCATCAAAAAGATATTGTCCTTTGCCACAAAAAACACAGATGTTTTCTACATTACCGGAAATCATGACGAGATGTTCCGGAAGTTTACCGACTTCCAACTGGGTAAACTTAAAGTCTGTAATAAAATCTGTTTAGACATAGACAATAAAAAAACATGGATCTTTCACGGAGATGTGTTTGATGCTTCCGTTCAGCATTCGAAATGGATTGCAAAACTCGGAGGAAAAGGCTACGATTTATTAATTGTGATTAATAATGTTGTGAATTGGTTTTTGGAGAAAATGGGAAAAGAAAAATATTCATTTTCAAAAAAAATTAAAAACAATGTGAAGAAAGCGGTAAAATACATCGGGGATTTTGAGCTGACTGCTTCCGAACTTGCCATCGACAATCATTACGATTACGTAGTTTGCGGACACATTCATCAGCCGCAGATTCGGGAGGTGATTAATAAAAAAGGTTCCTGCACGTATCTTAATTCCGGCGACTGGATCGAAAATCTTTCCGCACTGGAGTATAATAATAACGAGTGGAAGATTTTTTATTATGACGAACATAAAGATTCTTTAAAAGATGATACCGCAGAGGAAATTCAGGAAATCGATAGTGATGAACTTTTAAAAATAGTAACCAACTTCAGCCAATGAGAATTTTATACGCCTTTCAGGGAACCGGAAACGGACACGTCGCACGTGCGCAGGAAATCGTTCCGATCCTGAAAAAATATGCTTCTGTCGATACACTTATCAGCGGACATCAGTCGCAGTTAAAGGCAGATTTTGATATTAATTTTAAACACAAAGGCGTTTCCCTTCTTTACGATAAAACAGGCGGTTTATCCTATCGGAAAACGTTTACAGACAATAGTTTTTTAGAAGCATTCAAAGCGATCCGCGAAATCGAGCTTTCTCAGTACGATTTAGTCATCAACGATTATGAACCTTTAACGGGATGGGCTTGTAAATTTAGAAAACATCCGATGATAGAACTCAGTCATCAGGCTTCCATGTTGTTTAAAGAAACGCCGAAACCGGATAAAAAAGATTTTTTCGGCGAAATGGTGCTGAAATATTATGTTCCGAGCGAAAGAAGAATTGGTTTCCACTTCGAAAATTATCATCCTCAGATAAAAAAACCGGTCATCAGAAGGAAAATCCGAAATCTGAATCCCGACAAAAAAGGTTTTTATCTGGTGTATCTTCCGAGTTTTTCGGATGAAAATATCATTAAAGTTTTAAAGCAGATTCCGGTAGAATGGAAAGTTTTTTCTAAATATTCCAAATTGCAGTTTAAGGAAAATAATGTTGAAATTTTTCCAATTGATGAAATTCAGTATTTAAAAGCCTTTGAAAACTGCGATGGTATTCTCTGCAATGCAGGTTTCGAAAGTCCCGCAGAAGCACTTTTTATGGATAAAAAACTGTTCGTAATCCCTATTCATAATCAATATGAACAGGAATGCAACGCCTGCGCTTTAGACAAGATGGGAATTCCGAATTCTAAAGTTTTGAAGCTTGAAGAAATACAGAATTGGGTAAATTCCGATCAGCATCTGAAAGTAGATTATCCCGATGATATTGAAGAAATCTTGGTGAACGAAGTGTTAACGCTGTAAAAAAATATCTTCCACGTCCTTCATTCTCATCATCACAGATCGCGCGTAAGAACAATGCGGGTAAACTTTCCAGTTGTTTTCGCGGGCAAACTTTATGGCTTCTTCCACCAGATATTTTCCCATTCCGCGACCTTCAAATTCTGGGTGAACCAAAACGAAGGAAATAATGAATTTGCTGTCTTCGGGGAAAATAGTGTACGTTAATCTTCCGATTTCTTTTACTTCATTATTTAGAGTAATTACTCCGCCATTTCCCGATTTATTATTTTCAAATCTCATAACTTAAACTTTTATGAAGTATAAAATACAAAAACTGCACCGCGAAAGGTTATTTGTATTTTGCGATTTCTGCTTTTAGTGCTTCAATTTCTGCTTCCAGTTTATCGATGTATTTTTTCTGAGATTCCCACAAAGAAAGCGGAATGTTGTAATTATTGGTATTTCCAATACCATTTCCGTTACCTGTAGAATTATCATTAAATATAAAAACTAAACTTTCTTCATTTTCAAAAATGTCTTCAATTGGAACGTCCAATACTTCAGCGATTTTCTGCCATTCCGATAAAGAAATTTTTGCCGTTCCTTTCTCTCTTCGGTTGTAGTTGGAAACATCCATAGAAAGGATGTCTGCCATTCTTTCCTGGCTGATGTTTCTTCTTTTGCGGGCTTCGATGAGTTTTGTTTTTTCCATTTCTGTAAAGTTTAGTGTAAAGATAATTTTTTTGCGAAAAATCGCAATAAAATCGCAAAAAGAAAAGTCTTTTTGTTGATTTCTAATTTTTACTTTTGACAAGTTAGCTAAAAAACACAAACGTTCAAAAAATACCTTTAAAAACTAAAATGCCGGAAAGATCAAATTTAAATTATTTCGCTTATCATTTCTTTTGGCTTCCTGTAACGGTGGGAGCGCTGTATATTTCTATTCAGTATTTCGTGGTGTACCATCTTCTGAATTTTGGGCATTATGATATTCTTTTTACCATAACATCCTGTTGCTTTTGTCGTTTATAAATTTAGGTTTTGCGCTGATTGGTAAAGAAAGAAGCCAGTTTGTAAAAGATTTTTCAGAATACGTTATCATTTTATACCTCTCGTGTATGTTGTCTTTTTTCACTCACTTTTGCAGGTTCAATTTTGGAACGGTAAGGCGTTGCGCTTTAGATATTGATATTTCAGAAGTGAAAAATATGCATGATGTGGCGATCCTTTTTACATCCGTTATCAACATTATTTTTCTTTGCATCATCCGTAGATATAAACTCAAAATTAGAGTATTGCATTTTGTCCTGTTGATTTTGGCGATGGTTGCTCAGTTCTTTTATACACGTAGTTTTAGAATGATATAGTTTGAATATTATGTCATTTCGACGAAGGAGAAATCTATCAAATATAATCCTAAAGATGCTTTTCAGCAATACAAACTTTGCTCCAGATTATCTAAACGCAAAGTTTTTGTTTTAAGAATGAATATATTTAGGCAGCAAAGTGAAGGCAGATTTCATCTGCTAAGAAGCGCGCTTCATCATCCGTCTGCGACGGAGTATCTTTGCTTCTCTTTAATGAGGTGAAAACTTTTTTCTTTGCGTTTAGATTGCAGTTTTTAAATCAAATCAATAAAAAGCATTTGACAAATTTTTCAGAATCATCTGCTAAATCCGCCAGATCTGCGGGAGCTTTCATAAACAGCTCTGTCATTTCGACGAAGGAGAAATCTATTAAATATAATTGTAGAGATGCTTTCAGCATGACAAACTTTGCTCAGGATTATCTAAACGCAAAGTTTTTGTTTTGATAATGAATACATTTAGGCAGCAAAGTGAAGGCAGATTTCATCTGCTAAGAAGCGCGCTTCATCATCCGTCTGCGACGGAGTATCTTTGCTTTTCTTTAATGAGGTGAAAACTTTTTCTTTGCGTTTAGATTGCAGTTTTAAATCAAATCAATAAAAAATGTTTGTATAAGCATTTGATGTTTTTTACAGAATCATCTGCAAAATCCGCCAAATCTGCGGGAGCTTTATACACAGGTCTGTCATTTCGACGCAGGAGAAATCTATTAAATATAATCCTAAAGATGCTTTCAGCATGACAAAATTTGCTCAAGATTATCTAAACGCAAAGTTTTTGTTTTGAGAATGAATATATTTAGGCAGCAAACTGAAGGCAGATTTCATCTTCTAAGAAGCGCGCTTTATCATCCGTCTGCGACGGAGTATCTTTGCTTCTCTTTAATGAGGTGAAAACTTTTCCTTTGCGTTTAGATTGCAGTTTTAAATCAAATCAATAAAAAAATGTTTGTATAAGCATTTGATATTTTTTTAAGAATCATCTGCAAAATCCGTAAAATCTGCGGGAGCTTTTATACATTGTTCTGTCATTTCGACGAAGGAGAAATCTATTAAATATAATCCTAAAGATGCTTTCTGCATGACAACCTTTGCTCCGGATTATATAAACGCAAAGTTTTTGTTTTGAGAAAGAATATATTAGGGAGCAAAGTGAGGGCAGATTTCATCTGCTAAGAAGCGTGCTTCATCATCCGTCTGCGACGGAGTATCATCTGCTAAATCTTTAAAATCTGCGGGAGTTTTTATAAGAAGAGTGGTTTTAAAATATTTTAAATTCGCCTTTCTAACTGTCTTTCCCAGTATAATAATTGTAATCCTTAATAACAACCCCGATGAACTGCCTTTCAGTCATTTTGGTAGGATCTACTTCCAGCTTCAGAATTCCTTTAATTTTATCGGAAAGTTTGCTGATGATTTGTCGGTCGTCCACTCGTAAAGCTTTCAGATAATTATCTTTAATGATTCTCATATCATTATCGCTTAAAGCAATGACCTGCGGAAAAGTTGGAACATAATCTTCTTTAATGTTTTCCAGAATCGTATGCGAAATATTGATGTTGTTTTTTAAGGAAATAACGGCGGTTCCCGATGCAATATCTCCCAAACGCTGGTTGTTTTTGGAAACAATGGCAGAGATAAGACCGATAATAGAAATATCAATGATCCTGAAAACCCAGCGAATCATATAATCTCCGAATCCCGCCTGATAACCGTCGATTTTAACCACACGGATTTTCATGACTTTCTTTCCCGGAGTCTGCCCTTCCATCAGGCTTTCCAGAACAAGCGGATAAATCGCAGTCGGGAAAAGAAGAATGCTGTAAATAGCAATAATCGACCACTGATCCAGCCCGTCCATCACATATCCCAGATTCAGAATATTGAAAAAAAGATACAGAATAGCGATGGTGTACGCAATTTGAATAAGAAGATCGATAATATAAGCAAGAAGTCTTTCTCCAACACCCGCAATGTTGAAATTAATATTTACATTTTGTGAAGTATTTATCGCGATTTGAGACATTATTTTTATTATTTTAGCCTTACAATTATGAGAGAAGTTTATTTCATTAAACAAAATAAAGAAAAATGGTTGGGAATAGAACAGGTTATTCAGGGGAAAATTAAAAAAAATCCTGATGATCTCTCTTCGCTGTACATCAACCTCGTTAACGACCTTTCTTTTGCACAGACGTATTACCCGAAAAGTAATACCACGGTTTATCTTAACCATTTGTCTGCACAGATCTTCCAGAAAATTTATAAAACCAAAAGGGTAGAAGAAAACAGGTTTCTGCATTTTTTCAAAACCGAAGTTCCTTTGCTGGTGTACCAGTACAGAAGATATTTGGGATATGCTTTTCTGTTCTTTACATTATTTACCTTAATCGGTCTGCTTTCCGGAATTTACGATAAAGATTTCGCCAAAGTTATTCTGGGTGAAGAATATGTGAACCAGACGATTGAAAACATTAAGGCAGGAAATGCGGTAGGAGTTTACCAGAGCGGTTCTACATGGGGAAGTACGATCGGGATTATTTTCAACAATATAAAAGTAGGTGCAAGACTGTACATCTACGGAATTGCAGGCGGAGTAGGAACTTTGTGGGCATTGCTGAACAACAGCGTGATGCTCGGTTCTTTCCAGTATTTCTTTTACGATTACGGCGCACTGAAGGACAGCGCAAGAGGAATCTGGCTTCACGGAGTTTTTGAAATCTTTGCAATGGTAGTGGAAGCCATGTGCGGTCTTATTCTGGGAGCCTCTATTTTATTTCCGAAAACACTGTCAAGATTTAATTCTTTCAAAAGCGGATTTAAAGATTCATTCAAAATATTCCTGAGTACCGTTCCTTTCACCATCTGTGCAGGAATTATTGAAGGATATGTAACAAGACACGCCCTGAAAATGCCTTTAATTTTAAATTTAATTATTATTTTCGGGTCTTTGGCAATCATCGGGTTTTATTACTGTATTTACCCGTCTGTTGTCAGCAAAAAAATTAATAACCAGATTCAGGATGCAGTTTTATAAAAAAAGAGATTTCGGAAGTTTCATCAGCGATACTTTTGCTTTTTTCAAATTATACGGTAAGAATTATTTTAAAAATTTTATTCTGCTGAACGGCTTGCTGCTTATTTTAACCGTTGTTGTGATGGTGGTAGGATTCAGAGAATTCTTCGGAGCCATTTTCGGATCGAATATGAGCGGACAGAGTTATTATTTTGAACAGTATTTTCAGGATAATTTAGGACTGATTATCATCGCGGGAATTGTACTTTTTGTGCTTTCCACAGCTTTAATGACGGTTAATCTGCTTTTTCCTGTATTTTATATGAAAAGAGCTGCGGAAGGACAGAAAGAAATAAAAGCAGACGATATCATCAGTGATTTTAAAGTGAATTCTAAAAAAGTTTTCATTGCCTATTTCGGACTTACCTTTTTGGTAATGCCGGTTGCAACGGCTATTTTCGGATTCTCTTATCTTCTGGTGTTTTTTTTCATTGGAATTTTTCTGCTGCTTTTTATCCTTCCGAATTTATTCAGCATCATTACCTTTCTCTGCTACGATTATTTTAACGGAAATAAAGGTTTTTTCGAAAGCCTAAGTTATGCCGTAAGATCTCAGTTTTCTTATCCGAACGGAAGAGAAAAATCTCCCTACTGGAAATATTGGGGCGCAACCATTATTTTGGGACTGCTTTTTTATATTGTAAGCGGATTTTTATCCGGAGTTCCGATGGTTTTATACATTCTTAAACTTTCAACAACCGCTCCGGATGGGAATTTTGAACAGAATCCTTTCTCCGGAAATTTCGGGATTGTTATATTCTTTATCTACGGACTTTCAACGTTGGTTTCAACCATATTAATGAATGTTCTGTATGTAAATTCAGGATTGATGTATTACGACAGCCGCACCGATCTTCATCAGAAAATGGAACTGGCAGAAATAGAAACAATAGGAAATAATGAATAGGCTTCTTCTTTTACTGCTTTTTTTCAGCTTCGGAACTGTTTTTTCTCAGCAGCAGGACGATCTGCCTCCTGAAGAAGCAGTTTTTCTGGACTCGATAGAAACGGGACATTACAGGAATATGTACCGTGCAGATTCTGTATTGTATAAAAATCCGGTAACGGAAAACACTGTTTATCCTAAAAAATTTAAAGACAACATCCCTTCAAGATACAAAGACAAAGATTTCGATTATACTACGGTAAAACCCAGAATGTCTTTCGGGCAGAAGCTGATGAAGAAGATTGCAGAATTGTTAGACAGTATTTTCGGGGAAACCGTATTTACAAAATCCGGAAATTTCGCAGGGATTTTAGTGCGTCTTTTTGTGATTGTTCTTGTCGGTTTCCTGCTGTATTTCATCATTAAATATCTCATCGGGAACGGCGGAATTTCATTCTTCGGAAAGAAAAACCGGAAAGTGGATATCCGCGAAGAAGAGCTTCATGAAAATATTCACGAAATTAATTTCCCGGAAAGTATCCTGAAATTTGAAAAATCGGGCGATTTCCGTTCGGCAGTCCGTTATCAGTTTTTATTTGTCTTAAAAAAATTAAGTGATAAGAAACTCATCGTCTGGAATCCGGAAAAAACCAACAAAGATTATGCGGCAGAGCTGAAAGCACCGCACTTAAAAGAAAGTTTTTACGATCTTGCCTATATTTTCGATTATGTCTGGTACGGAGAATTCTCTATTGATGAAGAAAACTACCTGAAATTTAAAAACCAATATCAATCCTTTAAACCGTAATTAATTGTTATCATGAACAAAACTTTCAAAATATATGCTGTAATCTTCGTCGTGGTGATGATTATTCTGGCGTTGTTTGAAGTCAACAAAACAGAAAGTACGGATTGGAGGAAAAATTTCAAGACTTACCAGAAATCACCGTTCGGATTGTATGTTTTTAATAACGAGATCAAAGATCTTTTTAAGAATAAAGTTAAAAAAATAGATCAGACTCCTTACGATTATTATACCCAGAATAAAGAAAAAGGCAGTCATAATATCCTTGTCATCGAGCATGAAGTAGATACAGAATCGTGGAATAAAATTCTGGAAGAAGTTTCCAAAGGTTCCAACGCGATGTTGATTATCAGCGAAATGCCGAAAGAAATTTCCGACAGCATCGGTTATTATGATTCTATGATTTCTTTTCGGGACGAAAATGTTTTAAAACTTACCGACACGAAATACCAGAACGATTTCATTAAACTGGATAAATTTCCATCGGGAAGAGGTTTTACTTTCATTAAACCGGGTTCTGAAGTCTTAGGAAAAACGGTAGAAAAAAATAATGACGATCAGGCAAACTTTGTTAAAATAAAATTCGGGGAAGGTTACTTTTACGTCCATTGCGAACCGCTTTTTATTACCAATTACTATCTTCTGAAACCCGGCAATGTAAAATATGCACAGGACGTTTTTTCTTATCTGGATGATAAAGAAACCTTGTGGTTTCTGGAAAGCAATTCGAAATCTTCCCAGTTTCTGCTGAGGTTTATCCTCTCAAACCCTGCTTTGAAATATGCTTGGTGGGTTCTTCTGGGCGGTCTGGCTTTGTTTATTTTCTTTAATGCCAAAAGAAAACAGCGTATTGTCCCGATTGTGGAACCGCTGAAAAATAACTCGGTAGATTTTGTGAAAAGTATCGGAAATCTTTATCTTCAGGAAGGCGATTTCCATGATATGATGTCGAAAAAAGCCCAGTACTTCCTGAACAAAGTAAGAATGGATCTCCTTATCGATACCCAGAAACTGGATGAAGAATTTGCAAAAAAACTCCATCTGAAAACAGGAAAACCAATGGAAATAATTGATGAAGCCATTGGACTGATTAAAAAAGGGCAGGATCCTTATGCGCACGTAATGAAGGAAGATCTTGTGAGAATGAATAAAATTTTGGATGAAATTATTTAAAAAAATGTAACAATCTGAAAATATAACAGTGCTGTAATTCTCAAGGTACTTGGTAATTGGATGCACTGTTCTATTGATAAATTATAGGATATGGAAAACTTTGAAAACCCAAATATAGAAAACGAATTTTCTATCAGCTTAGATAAAAAAGAAGATCAGTTTCAGTCGAGAATTGATATGATTGAACTTCGTACAAGTCTTGAAAAAGTAAAAGCCGAAATTGCAAAAGTAATCGTCGGTCAGGAAAACATGGTGGAGCATCTTTTGGCGGCACTTCTTTCGAACGGTCACGTTCTTATTGAAGGTGTTCCGGGAGTTGCCAAAACCATCACGGCAAAATTACTGGCAAAAACCATCGATGTAGGATTCAGCAGAATTCAGTTTACGCCTGATCTCATGCCTTCCGATATTTTGGGAACCTCTGTTTTCAGCGTAAAAAATTCTGAATTTGAATTTAAAAAAGGACCTATCTTTTCTAATTTCATCCTGATTGACGAGATCAACCGATCTCCGGCAAAAACTCAGGCAGCTTTGTTTGAAGTGATGGAAGAAAGGCAGATCACAATGGACGGAACCCGCTATCCGATGGAAGAACCTTTCCTTGTGGTGGCAACCCAGAACCCGATTGAGCATGAAGGAACATACAGACTTCCGGAAGCCCAGCTTGACCGTTTTCTGTTTAAAATAAATGTGGGTTATCCGAATCTGGAGCAGGAAATTGCCATCATCAGAAACCAGCACGAAAGCAAGCAGGAAGATAAAACGGAGGTTGTTAACAAAGTGATTACTGCACAGCAACTGAAAAATTATCAGCATCTGGTAAAAGAAATCATCGTTGAATCTCAGTTGATGGAGTACATTGCTAAAATTATTATCAACACCAGAGAAAACCAGTTCCTGTATTTGGGAGCTTCTCCGAGAGCGAGTCTGGCTTTGTTAACCGCATCAAAAGCATTTGCGGCTTTAAGAGGAAGAGATTTTGTAACGCCGGAAGACATTAAAGAAGCCAGTTATGCCGTTCTGAGACACAGAGTTATTGTATCGCCGGAAAGAGAAATGGAAGGCCTTACCGCGGATGAAATCATCAGACAGATTTTAGAAGGAATAGAGATTCCGAGGTAGGTTATAGGTAGAAGGTTGCAGATTGTAGTTTTTAATTCAACGTTAAATTTTATATATGGCTAATTTTAAAGAGCTTCTGGTTTGGCAGAAAGCCATTGATTTTGTAACTGAAATCTACCGAACAACCGATGCTTTTCCAAAAGAGGAGACATTTGGATTAAAATCTCAGATCAGAAGAGCTTCAGTTTCTATTCCGTCTAATATTGCAGAAGGAAACTCCAGAAGAAGCAAACCGGATTATCTGCAATTTCTGAAAATTTCGAGAGGAAGTTGTGCTGAAGTTGAAACTCAATTGATTATTTCCAGAAATCTTCATTTTTTAAGTGAAGAAAATTATTTAAAATTAAATGATGATATTATTGAAATTTCTAAAATGCTGAATGGGCTCATTAACTCTTTGAAATAATATTAAAATGTAGGGTTACTAAACTGTAACCTAAGATCTGCAACCTGCAATCTGCAAAATGAAAAACTTATACCTCAATACACGCTTTTTCTTCACGCTCATCGGAGTGGGGATTCTCTATGTTCTCGCTTTTTTCTTTCCGTTACTCATGTGGGTAGCGCACATCGTTTTGCTTCTGATTTTTTTGGCAGCAATGGTAGATTATCTTTTTGTTTTCAACAGGAAAGAAGGGATTTCTGCACAGAGAATATTGCCCGAAAAATTATCCAATGGTGATGAAAATCCCGTAAAAGTTGATATTAAAAACAACTATGCTTTCAAAATTAATGTGAAAGTAATTGACGAAATTCCGTTTCAGTTTCAGAAGAGAGATTTTTTAATCGAAAAACAGATTGAACCGGGAAGAAATACATTTTTTCAATACATTTTAGAGCCAAAGGAAAGAGGAGAGTATAATTTCGGCAGTTTAAATGTGTATGTTTCTTCACCTTTAGGTTTTGTAGCAAAACGGTTTAATTTTCAGAAAGATGCGAATTTACCGGCTTATCCGTCATTTATTCATTTGAGAAAATATGAACTGATGGCTTTGCAGAGTGAATTTCTGTTGGGCGGAATCAAGAAAATCCGAAAACTGGGACATACGATGGAGTTTGAGCAGATTAAAGAATATGTTCCGGGAGATGACATCAGAACAATCAACTGGAAAGCGACGTCCAAAACAAACCGATTGATGGTCAATCAGTTTCAGGACGAAAAATCACAGCGTATTTTTATGCTGATTGATAAAGGACGAACGATGAAGATGCCTTTCAAAGGACTGAGTCTTTTGGATTATTCCATTAATGCAACGATGGCTTTATCGCATATTATTCTGAAAAAAGGCGACCGCGCCGGAATGATGACTTTTTCGAAAAAAACAGAAAATAAAATTGCGGCAGAAAATAAATCGGGACAACTGAGAAAAATTTCGGAAGCCCTTTACAACATCAAAACAGATTTCTTTGAAAGTGATTTCAACAGGTTGTATCAGGATGTTAAATATTCGCTGAACCAGAGAAGTTTGATTTTACTTTTTACGAATTTTGAAACGTTGGATGGCTTAAACCGTCAGTTAAAATACCTTCGCGGAATCGCTAAAAACCATTTACTGGTTGTGGTTTTCTTCAAAAATTCAGAATTGCAGACGTTGATTCATAAAAATCCTGAAAGTATGCAGGAAGTATATGACGAAATCATCGCCGAAAAATTTGAGTTTGAAAAGAAACTGATCATTCAGGAACTCCGCAAATATGGAATTTACACAGTCTATACTTTACCGGAAAATCTGAATATTGATGTCATCAATAAATATCTGGAAATTAAAGCGAGAGGGATTTTGTAATTTTTAAACAGGGATTTCATTTCAAAATGAACCCCAAAATTCACAAATGATTTAAGCAAATTTATAAATGGGAAAAATTGCATTGTTCATTTTATGTCTCTGCTGTTTTTTATCCTGTGATAAAAAGGTGGAACATGATGAAGATTTTGTCATTTTTAAAGTAAATCCTAAAATACAAAATGTCGCTTTTTACTGGAAAGATGATAACGGAACAATTCTTAAAAGCATTGCTCATTTAAAGAATAAAACAGAGCAGGAAAATAAAGAATTAATATTTGCCATGAATGGCGGAATGTTTGAACCCAATAACTTTCCCAAAGGATTGTATATTGAAAATTTTAAAATCCTGAATAAAACAGATACTTTATCCGGCAAAGGAAATTTTTATCTTAATCCTAACGGAATATTTTACCTCACAAAGAATAATGAAGCTGAAATTGTTGAAACAAAAGCTTTCAGAAATAATTCTGAAATAAAATACGCAACACAATCCGGACCCATATTGCTGATTGATGGGGAAATAAATCCAATATTTAAAAAAGATTCAAAGAACCTCAACATCAGAAACGGAGTCGGAATCCTAAAAAATGGAAATATCGTTTTTATAATGTCTAAAACAGAGGTTAATTTTTATAATTTTGCTTCCGTATTTAAAGAATCAGGCTGTACAAAAGCTTTGTATCTCGATGGCAGAACCTATTGCCCCGAACAGAAATGGACTCAGGAAGACGGAAACTTCGGAGTTATGATCGGGGTTACCACATCTAAAAAATAAATTTAAAAATGAAAATATCACTTAACCGAATCAACGACGATTTTTTATTTGAATGTACCAATTCTCAGGGAAATTCAATTCTTTTAGATAATACAACACAGCCCGGAGCGAAAGGCGTTTCTCCGATGGAAAGTGTTCTGATGGCAGTTGCGGGATGCAGCGGAATAGATGTTGTTTCTATTCTGAAAAAACAGAGACAGGAAATCACAGATTTTAAAGCAGAAGTAGAAGGCGAAAGAATTCCTGTAGATGATGCAAAACCTTTCAAATCGATAAAAGTTAAGTTTCTTCTGGAAGGGAATATTGATCCTAAAAAAGCGCAGAAAGCAGCCCAGTTGTCTTTCGAAAAATACTGTTCGGTTTCCAAAACACTGGAACCGAATGTAGAAATAGGATATGAAGTATTTGTAAACGGAGAGATCGCAGAAGCATAATCTTTACTTACAATATTAAAAACAAATTGCGGGCAGAAATTTATTTCTGCCCGCGATTTTCGTTACCAATGGTTATTTATTTTTTCATGGTTTTCATACTTTTTACAGAACCGTCTTTCATGGTTAAAGTCAGAATATACATTCCGGATTTTATTCCTCCAAGGAATAGGGATGAAGAAGGATTTTCAACAGTTTGTACCACTACTCCTGAAGCATCCGTAATTACTGCTTTTTTCACATTTTCAGGTTTTTCAAGATAAAGAACATCAGCAAAAGGATTCGGATAGGCAATTCTTTCTTTCTCTTTTGCAGTCACCTCGCTTGTTGCCAAAACGATGGGCTGAACCGTTACGGTTACTGTAAAAGTTCCATTGTCTACTTTGTTATAATCTACGCTGCATCCGGAGCCTCCGTAAGTTCTCCATGCTCTCAGATCAAAATTTACAGTTCCTGTAAGATCATTGGCAATATTGATTCCCGTTCTGTTATAAGAAAACGTTCCTCCGTTTGATCCCGATCCTGAACTTACAGATGATTCTGCTGTTCCGTTGGAAGAACATACCAATAAACTTTTCTGTTCAGACATCCATCCGTCGCTTGCCGTTGTCATCGTATAACTCACATCTGTGGATACAACTTTATACCCATTCGGAATATTGATAGATACACTTCCCGCACAGTTAGTTGTTGTTGTATTATCCGGTCCCCAGTTGAATTCCGTACTGATATCTCCGCCTGTGTAAGTCGCAGAAATTTGTCCCGGTGCAAACTGCTTCATTTTCCAGAATCCATACGATGAACCCCCGCAATAGGATCTTACCCAGAAATAATAGGTTTGTCCTGTTGACAAACTGTTCAGAGTAACTGAAGTTCCCGAAGGTACACTTCCTGTAGGCGTTGTACTGGCTGTTGGTGGAGTAGAAGAAGTACTGTAATAATATTGATATCCCGAAGAAGGTGTACTGGAAGGAGCTGTCCAGCTTAACGTCGCTCCGTTCATGGTAGTAACCGCGGTAATGTTGGTAGGCGCTTCGCAGGGATTATAAGAATCTGCTGCAAAAGCAAAAATATTCGGAATACCTCCCGATCCGGATTTGGTTACCGTAACACTTTTAATAACTCTGGATAAATTTGTGGGATTTATTGATAAAGGAATCTGGTAAAGTCTGGGATCTGTTCCGGAACCGGATTCAAGATTGTTATTGCTGATGTTGATCCTTCCGATTCCCTGAATGGCAAAATTGCTCCCGTAATACCAGTCGGAAATATTGATGCCGGTAAACGTCTGAGAAGTATTGTCTGTAAAATTTACATCCACATCTACGGTACAGGATCCGCTTCCTCCAGTTGCCAACATATATAAGGTGTTTGCTGAAAGGGGGTTGGAAAATTGTAAAGTTCCGTTATCGCCACTGTTTTGCAGTCTTAAAACATTGTTGGAACTGTAAGATGCCAGTTGATAGGAAAGTCCCGGAGTCGAAGAAACTACAGAATTGATAATTCCATTCACAGGCAGTCCGTAAGTAAGTTGCGAACTTGAAGCCGTTAACTGAAAATCTCTTGAGACAAAGGCATAGCTTACTCCATCGACATCATTATTGGTGGAAGAAGCCGATGACCCCACACCGTTGGCGACTACATCTGCATTATATCCGCTCTGAATAAATAAAGGCTGATAATTCTGCGCTTTTAAATGGGTTGTGAATAACGATGAAACTAAAAAAGTTGCAATAGGTAGTAGTTTTACTTTCATGAAATAATTATTAGATTTTATTCTGCTAATATAGTTATTAGGTATTAAATTAATAATTATTTTTACTTATAAATATTGATTTTTTATATAAAATGCATAAAAATTTATTTTATACTAATGAGAAAATAGATTTTAGCTATAACCTTTAACATATCAATTGACGGTATTTATGTTATGTGGTGAATAATAAAAAAAGGATATCTCAAAATTGAAATATCCTGTTAAAATTTATGTTTAGTTAATATTACATCAACAATCTTGGTTTCATCAGCTTTGCAACCGTAGCAGTCCATCCCGTCTGGTGGGAAGCTCCTACGCCGCGTCCGTTGTCTCCGTGAAAATATTCGAAGAAGGTAATGTAATCTTTAAAATTTTCATCGTAATTAAACTTCGCATTTCCTCCGTTGAAAGCACGTTCCCCATTTTCATCTTTTAGGAATATAGAACAAAGTCTGTTGCTGATATCGTGAGCGACTTCATCCAGATTTTTCTTCTCTCCGCTTCCGGTTGGCAATTCTACTTTCAGACTGTTTCCATAATAGAAATGAAATCTCTGCAAACTTTCTACAATCAGGAAGTTGATCGGGAACCAGATCGGGCCGCGCCAGTTGCTGTTTCCTCCGAACATTCGGCTGTCACTTTCTGCAGGCGTATAATAAACTACATTTTCAGTACCGTGAACAGAAAATTTGAACGGTTTTTCTTCATATACCTTAGACATTGCCCGAATTCCGTATTGGCTTAAAAATTCTTTCTCATCAAGCATTCTGGTCAAAACTTTTGTCAGACGGTTTTTCCTCAGAATACTCATCAGATGCTTTCTTCCATGACCTTCCTCTTCCCAGTGCGAAACAAGTTTCGTGAGTTCAGGTTTGTTTTTCAGAATCCAATCCATTCTCGTGGTAAAGTTGGGCATTTTATCCAACAGATGATGATCGATGATTTCTACGGCAAACATAGGAATCAATCCAACAATACTTCTCAGTTTGAGAGAAACACTGTCGCCGTTCCCAAGCTGAAGCACATCGTAGAAAAAGCCGTCTTCTTCGTTCCAGAGTCCTTTTGTGCCTTCACCCAGATTTTCCATGGCTTCGGCGATATAAAGATAATGCTCAAAGAATTTAATCGCCATATCTTCATACACCTGATAATACTGAGCCAGTTCCATGGCAATTCGCATCATATTCAGAGCGTACATTGCCATCCAGCTCGTTCCGTCGGCCTGCTCCAGATGCTGTCCGTCTTTTAGCACCATATTCCGGTCAAAAGCCCCGATATTATCAAGCCCGAGAAAACCTCCCCCGAAAATATTCTTTCCGTTTTTATCTTTTCGGTTTACCCACCAGGTGAAATTCAGCAGTAATTTCTGAAAAACCTTTTCTAAAAATAAAAGATCCGGTTTGCCGTTTTGCTTTTCATCAATTTTAAATACTCGGAAGCACGACCACGCATGAACGGGCGGGTTTACATCGCTCAGATTCCATTCGTAGGCAGGAAGCTGTCCGTTCGGATGCATATACCATTCTTTTGTTAATAAAAGAAGCTGTCCTTTCGCAAATTCCGCATCAATAATCGCAAACGGAACACAATGGAAGGCAAGATCCCAAGTTGCATACCAGGGATATTCCCATTTATCAGGCATCGAGATGATGTCTTTATTGTGCATATGATTCCATTCCGTGTTTCGGACATAATGGTTGAAATTTCTCGGAGCTTCAAAATTCGGATCGCCTTTCAGCCATTTTCCGACATTATAGTGATAAAACTGCTTGTTCCAGAGAAGTCCCGCAAAAGCCTGTCTTTGCACGTTTTTTTCATCGTCATCAGAAACATCATTCTGAATTTCGGCATAAAATTCATCCGCTTCAGCAACTCTGCTGCTAAAGATCTCATCAAATTCATAAAACGGATTCTCCAGTTCATTGGGAGACAATCTGAAATCAAATGTTTTCGATTGTCCGGCTTCAATCACTTCATCAATTAAAAAAGAAGCTTTGGTTCCTCTCTTTTCAGGATTTACGGTGTTGCTTCCGTAAGTAATATAATCGTTGATGCCATCCTTGTAATAGGTATTTCCCGGATAGGGCGTTCCGTATAATTTCGGACTGTTGGTTTCATTATCACAGAAAACACTTTCCGCAGCAATATTTCTTGAATAAAACTTTTTTATCGGAACACTGTTGTGGTTGATGGTGATGCAGCCTTCATGAGAAGCATTGATTTGCCCTTTATATGTATTGTAACCCCATTTCCAGTTATTTCTGAACCACACCGTGGGAGCCAATACAATCGGAGCCACTATATTGCTTCTGTTGCAGACCGTTACCCTTACTAAAATATCGTTGTATTCTGCTTTAGCGTATTCTATAAAAATATCGAAATATTCATCCTGATCAAAAATTCCGGTGTCGAAAATTTCATATTCCGCTTCCTTTTTACTTCTTTTTCCATTTTCAGAAAGCAGTTCATCATACGGAAACGCATTAATCGGATATTTGTACACCATTTTCATATAGCTGTGAGTAGGTGTATTATCCAGATAATAAAATAGTTCTTTAATGTCTTCTCCGTGATTTCCCTGTGGATTGCTCAGTCCAAAGAAGCGCTCTTTCACCATCTTATCTTTTTTGTTCCAGAACGAAAGCGCAAAACAGAAAAGCTGCTTTGCATCAGAAATTCCCGCTATTCCTTCCTCTCCCCAACGGTAGGCATAGCTTTCTGCGTTATTGTGATTGGCGAAATTCCATGCATCGCCGTTTGGGCTGTAGTCTTCGCGTACATTTCCCCATTGCCGGTTACTCACGTAAGGTCCCCAGTTTTTCCAGTTTGTGTCTTGTAATCTTTGTTTTTCAGCAATCATATCTCATCATTTTCATTACGAAGTTAGTTTTTTTGCGAAAAAATTCCAACTCACGAAATTTGAATTATTATTAATATTTCCCTGAAAGCCTTCTGTTTATCGGGGTTTGTAAGATTAAATTAAATTTTTATAAATATTTAAAAGAAAAGTTTTATCTTTGCACCATTCGTTCATTCAAATATTGAAAATGTTATCAAGAAAGGTTGAGGGATTAGACCCTATGAAACCTTAGCAACCCTTTGCGCAAGCAATGAAGGTGCTACGTTCTACCAGAATTATTTTGGACAGATAACTCACTGAAGTTCTTTCAGCCATTTCCTGTGGCATTTTCAATTGTATTAAAATAATAGAATTGAAAACAGAACTTAAACATATTAATTTTTCGTATCATACCGATTCCCAAAAGGAATACAATATCCCGTTGAGCTATCAGCTTTTCGGGAAAGACCTGTTTTCTGCCCCGATCATTTTAGTGAATCATGCTTTAACCGGAAATTCCAATGTTTCCGGAGAAAAAGGATGGTGGAAACAGCTGATTGGAGAACATCAGGTAATCGATACCGACCAATATACAGTTCTGTGCTTCAATATTCCCGGAAACGGATTTGATGATTTTTTTATTGATAAATGTGAAGATTTTACGCCTTCAGATATAGCAAACATATTTTTGAAAGGCCTTGAAATTTTAAATATCAAAAGTTTACACGCCATTATTGGAGGTTCTTTGGGAGGCGGAATCGGTTGGGAAATGCTGGTGAAAAATCCAAAGCTTACCGAAATTTTCATCCCTGTAGCCTGCGATTTTAAAACCCACGACTGGCTGCATGCACAGTGTCTGGTTCAGAAATTTTTATTAAACCAAAACGATGAACCTTTACAGAAAGCCAGAATTCATGCAATGTTGTGTTACAGGACTCCTGAATCGTTAAATAACAGATTTCAAAACAGATATAATCAGGAAAAGCAGATGTTAGAGTCGGAAGACTGGCTTGTTTATCACGGAAAAGCTTTAAACGAAAGATTTAGTTTAAAATCATACAAGCTCATGAATCATTTGCTGATGAACATCAATGCCAATGAAGAACATTTGGAAAAAATTCAGGCGCGAATGCACATGATCTCTGTAGATACAGACTTATTTTTCCCCGCTTCAGAAATCCGAATGTGTTTTGAAAAGCTGAAAGAGAAAAACAAAGATGTTTTCTATCACGAGATCACCTCAGTTCATGGGCACGATGCCTTCTTAATGGAATATAAACAATTAAATACGATCATTAAAAATATTTTGAAAAATGAGTAAGATTAATGTTAAAGAAATAAAATTTTTAAAAAACAGATCCATCATCAAATTTGAAGGAGAAGATTTCTTAGGTGAAATCGGGATCGACGGACGAATTTTTAAAGCGCTTACTTTGGCGCGAATCAGTGTGGGAGTAATTTCCCAGCAGGCAATTGAAAACGGAATCTCCATTTTAGTTCATGAAAACGATTCCGAAAAAGCAGTCAATTGTCTGATTGACGAATTTGAACCAGAAAGAAAATCGGGGAAAGTTTCCCAGATATACAGCATCAATAATGTGTCGGTGTTAGGATTTGTTGCAGAAGACTTCAACAAAGTTTTAGCGGAACTCGCAAGAAATAATGTTTTTCCGTTGCTTTTAAACCAAATTGCAGCCGAAAAACGAGTAAATATCGTTGTGACATCTTCACAGGACGAAAAAGCAAAAAATATCATCGAATCTGAAATTTCTAAAAAACCGAAAACCGTTCATCTGGCAATTATCGGTCACGGAAACGTAGGGAAAACTTTGATACAGCAGGTTTTGGAATCTTCGGAAGAAATTAAAAGACGAAAAAAAATAGATCTGAAAGTAGTTGCAGTTGCCAATTCCAGGAAAATAGCATTCAACAAAAAAGGATTCGACAGCAATTGGAATGATGAGGTTTTAACGGCAGAAAAACCTTCCGATGTTCAGGAACTGATTAATTTCTCCAAAGAAAATCAGCTTGAAAATTTAATCGTTGTGGATAACACCGCAAGCAAAGACTTCGTAAAAAATTACCACACTTTGGCGGAAAACGGCTTCGATCTCGTTTCTTCCAACAAAATTTTCAACACCCTTCCGATTTCAGAATACCGTCAACTAAGATATACGTTGAACAAAAACAACAGACGCTATCTCTACGAAACCAATGTGGGAGCAGGTTTACCATTGATCGACACCATTAAACTTCTACATCTTTCAGGAGAAAATATTACCAGAATTAAAGGCGTTTTCTCAGGAACATTAAGCTATGTTTTCAATAATTTTTCTTTAAGAGACGATAAGTTTTCCACCATCATCAATGAAGCGTTGGAAAAAGGATATACAGAACCCGATCCGAGAGAAGACCTGTCAGGAAACGATGTGGCAAGAAAATTACTGATTTTGGCAAGAGAATTAGACTTAATCAACGAATTTGAAGATATTAAAATTCAGAATCTGGTTCCGGAAAGTTTGCTTTCTGTTTCTAAGTCAGAATTCCTTTCAAGACTGGAAGAATTAGATGCGGAATATCAGAAAATCAAAGAAAATCAGGAGGAGGGACACGTTTTAAGATATGTGGGAGATCTTCACGGAGATTTGCAGAAAGAAAAAGGTGAACTTGATGTGAAGTTAATTTCCGTTCCGGCAACTTCCGCGTTAGGACAACTGAAAGGCTCAGATTCAATCTTCGAAATCTATACCGAAAGTTACGGAGAAAACCCAATCGTCATCATGGGAGCCGGCGCCGGCGCAATAGTTACAGCAAGAGGCGTATTCGGAGACATTTTAAGAGTAAGTGAAACAAAATAGAAGAACCTATGAACCCGAAGGGTTCAATATTAATAGCCGTAGGTAGAACCTATGGAACGAAATAAAACAGCGTTTAAACCCGAAGGGTTCAATATTAGTAGCCGTAGGTGAAAACCTATGGAAAAAAATAAAACAACGTTTAAACCCGAAGGGTTCAATATTAATAGCCGTAGGTGAAACCTATGGAATGAAATAATAACAAACAACCGTAAATAAAACCTACGGAAAATATAGAAATGGAAAACGAAAATTTTGAAACCTTTGCCATAAGAACCCAGACTGAAAGAACCCAGTTTGATGAGCATTCAACACCTTTGTATCTTACATCCAGCTTTATTTTTCAGGATGCGGAAGACATGAGGGCGAGCTTTGCGGAAGAAAAACCAAAAAATTTATACAGCCGTTTTTCAAATCCGAACGTAACAGAATTTACCGATAAAATTGCCAAAATGGAAGGCGCAGAAGCAGGGTATGCCTTTGCCACAGGAATGGCTGCGATTTACTCCACATTTGCGACTTTATTAAATGCCGGAGATCATATTGTAAGCTGTCAGTCCGTTTTCGGTTCTACGCATACTTTGTTCACAAAATATTTCCCGAAATGGAATATCGAAACAACCTATTTTAAAGCAGAAGACGCCGAAAATGTAGAAAAATATATTCAGCCCAATACAAAAATTTTATATCTGGAAACACCGACCAATCCTGCGATTGAAGTTTTGGATTTAGAATTTTTCGGGCAGATTGCAAAAAAGCATAACTTAATTTTCGTTGTGGATAACTGCTTTGCAACACCTTACCTGCAACAGCCGATAAAATACGGAGCAGACATTGTGGTGCATTCGGCAACCAAATTAATTGACGGGCAAGGTCGTGTTTTAGGCGGAGTAGCGGTCGGAAGAGACGACCTGATCCGTGAAATCTATCTTTTCGCGAGAAATACAGGGCCTGCAATGTCGCCTTTCAACGCCTGGGTTTTGTCTAAAAGTCTCGAAACATTGGCAATTCGTGTAGAAAAACATTGCGAGAATGCCTTAAAAGTTGCTGAATTTTTAGAAAACAATCCCAATGTAGAATTGGTAAAATATCCGTTCTTAAAATCTCATCCAAGCTACGAAATTGCAAAAAGACAGATGAAGCTAGGTGGAAACATCGTAGCCTTCGAAATCAAAGGCGGAATTGAAGGCGGAAGAAATTTTTTAGATAAAATAAAAATGTGTTCCCTTTCCGCAAACTTAGGCGATACGAGAACCATAGTAACGCATCCTGCTTCTACAACGCACTCCAAATTATCCGATGAAGAAAGAAACGAAGTCGGAATTACTGCAGGTTTGGTTCGTTGTTCGGTAGGTCTGGAAAATGTGGAAGATATCATTGCAGATTTAAAACAGGCGTTGGATTAACAACGAACCCGAAGGGTTCAACAATAATAACCGTAGGTGCAACCTATGGAAAAAAATATAATAAATGAAAAATTCAGAACAATTATACAAAGCATTATCCGAAAGAATTTTAATTCTCGACGGAGCGATGGGAACCATGCTTCAGCGGTATAAATTCGAAGAAGAAGATTACCGTGGCGAACGTTTCAAAAACTGGGAACATCCGGTAAAAGGAAACAATGATTTGTTGTCTTTAACGCAGCCCCATGCAATAGAAGAAGTTCACAAAAAATACCTTGAAGCGGGAGCAGACATCATCGAAACCAATACATTTTCAGGAACAACCATTGCCATGGCAGATTATTACATGGAAGATCTCGTTTACGAACTGAATTACGAATCTGCAAAAATTGCAAGAAAAGCCTGCGACGAGTACACTGCAAAAAATCCGGATAAACCAAGATTTGTGGCAGGTTCCATAGGTCCAACCAACAGAACCGCAAGTTTAAGCCCCGATGTAAACGATCCCGGATACAGAGCGATTACTTTTGATGAACTGAGAATCGCTTACAAACAGCAGTGCGAAGCTTTATTGGATGGAGGATCAGATATTCTTTTGGTAGAAACCATTTTCGATACATTGAATGCAAAAGCGGCACTTTTCGCCATTGATGAGATTAATGAAGAAAGAGGAATTAATATTCCGATCATGGTTTCAGGAACAATCACGGATGCTTCAGGAAGAACATTGAGCGGACAGACAGCAGAAGCGTTTTTGATCTCAGTTTCCCATTTAAATCTTTTAAGTGTAGGTTTTAACTGTGCTTTAGGAGCAAACCAATTAACGCCTTATCTGGAAACACTGGCTCATAATTCAGAATTTGCTGTCTCAGCTTATCCGAATGCAGGTTTACCGAACGCTTTCGGAAAGTATGATGAGACACCGGAAGATATGGCGAGTCAGATTAAAGAATATGTGGAGAAAGGATTAATTAATATTATCGGAGGCTGCTGCGGAACAACGCCGGAACACATCAAGGCAATTGCAGATCTGGTTTCGCAATATCCGCCAAGAAAATTGAAAGAATTGGTCTGAAATAATAGAATTTTTTAATTAAATCATAAGAAAAAGGAACAGTTTTTAATATTATCTTTAATTATCACACAAAATTAAATATAATGGAAAAACCTATTTACTTTAAAGATCCGGAAGATGCCAGATTATTTAATGAACTCAGAAAAAAAGTGAACCAAAGAGTAGAATCTATTCCTGAAAACAGGGACATTTACATTCAGATCAAAGCAGTTATTCTGCCTTTGGTCTATTTCGGTTTATATGTCTTTGCACTTCTACATGCAGATCAGTCTGGAATTTATATCCTGAGTTTCATTCTGATGGGACTTTCTCTTGTTTTAATTTATCTGAATTTAATTCACGAAGCGGCTCACAATAATATTTTTAAAAGTAAAAGACTGAACAGTCTGGTTTTACAGATTTTCGATTTTGTGGGAGCCAACTCCTACATCTGGAAGAAAAGACACATCGCAAGCCATCACGCCTATCCCAATGTAGACGGTTGGGACACAGACATTGAGCAGAGCGGATTGCTGTTAATCGTTCCGTGGATCAAAGCAAAAGGAATTCAGAAATATCAGCATCACTTTTTCTTTCTGGTCTATCCTTTATATCTGTTCAACTGGATGTTTATCCGTGATTTCAGAGATTTTTTCGATAACGAAAGAGTGATCCTGAAAACGCAGGGAGCGATTCCGGTAAAAGAAAAAATTAAAATGGTGGCGTATAAACTGTTTTATTTTTTCTATCAGATCGCCGTTCCCGTTCTGTTTTTTAAAGTGTCTTTAGGCTTGGCTTTGGGAGCATGGTTTTTACAGGTAATTGCAGCGAGTATTTTTGCGCTTTTTGTTTTGTTGCCACTGCATCCGCTTCCCGATAATGCCTTCCCGAAACTTGATGAGAAAAACGGACTTCCTTTTAGCTGGCTTCACCATCAGTTTGAAGTCACCAACGATTTAAAAGAAAATAACTGGTTTGTGCGGAATATTTTGGGGAATTTCAACTTTCACGTTGCCCACCATCTTTTTCCGAATTACAGTTATGCTTATTATAATGAAATTACAGAAGAAATCGAGCAGTTTGCCAAAGAACACGGCTTAGCATACAAAAGATTTCCACTGACCACCGCTTTGGGCAAACATGTGGATTTGCTGAAGCAAAATGCGAATAATGCATATTTTATTTTAGAAGAATAAATTGATGAAATATTTAAGATTATCGGGGCTTGAGCCTTTGATTATTACACCGGAAAGTAACTTTATCAACGTTGGGGAAAGAACCAATGTTGCCGGTTCAAAGAAATTTTTAAGATTAATAAAAGAAGAAAAGTTCGGGGAAGCGCTCGATATTGCACGTCATCAGGTTGAAGGAGGTGCACAGATTCTCGACGTTAATTTTGACGATGGACTGATCGACGGAAAGGCTTCCATGATAAAATTTTTAAACCTGATTGCCTCAGAACCGGACATCGCAAGGATTCCTCTCATGATCGATTCTTCAAAGTGGGAAATTCTGGAAGCAGGATTGCAGGTTGCACAGGGAAAATGCGTGGTTAATTCCATCAGCTTAAAAGGAGGTGAAGAAGAATTTATCAAACAGGCGAAAGCGATTAAAAGATATGGAGCAGCCGTTATTGTCATGGCTTTTGATGAGGTGGGACAAGCCGATACCTACGAACGCAGAATCGAAATATCAAAACGTTCCTATGATATTTTAGTGAATCGTTTAAATTTCCCTGCAGAAGACATTATTTTCGATTTAAATATTTTTCCTGTGGCAACGGGAATGGATGAACACCGCAGAAATGCCATCGATTTTATTGAAGCAACAAGATGGGTTCGTCAGAATCTTCCGTATGCATCCGTGAGCGGAGGAGTTTCCAATGTCTCGTTCTCGTTCCGTGGAAATGATACGGTGAGAGAAGCGATGCACTCGGTTTTCCTATATCACGCTATTCAGGCAGGAATGAATATGGGAATCGTAAATCCTGCCATGCTGGAAGTATATGATGAAATCAATAAAGAACTTCTGGAGCTTGTTGAAGATGTGATTCTCGATAAAAGAGAAGATGCTACAGAAAGGCTTCTTGATTATTCTGAAAAACATAAATCAGTCAAAAAAGAAAAGGTTGAAGATTTAGAATTGAGAAATCATCCTTTGCAGGAAAGAATCACCCATGCTTTGGTAAAAGGAATCGACCGTTTTATCGAGGAAGATGTGGAGGAAGCAAGATTACAGGCAGAAAAACCGCTTCATGTTATTGAAATTAATTTAATGACCGGAATGGGCGTTGTGGGAGATCTGTTCGGAAGCGGAAAAATGTTCTTGCCACAGGTTGTAAAATCGGCGCGGGTCATGAAAAAAGCAGTGGCGTATTTACAGCCATTCATCGAAGCGGAAAAAGACGGAACAAAACCTGCCAACGGAAAAATTTTGATGGCAACGGTAAAAGGAGATGTTCATGATATCGGTAAAAATATTGTAAGCGTTGTGTTAGGCTGTAACAACTACGAAATTGTAGATCTTGGCGTAATGGTTCCTGCTGAAAAAATTATTCAGACTGCGATTGAAGAAAAAGTAGATGTGATCGGACTTAGCGGACTGATTACACCAAGTCTGGACGAAATGGTGTACATCGCGCAGGAACTGGAAAGACAGAATTTAAATTTCCCTTTACTAATTGGTGGTGCAACAACCTCAAAAGCGCATACTGCTGTAAAAATCGATTTAAAATATAAAAATGCAGTAGTTCACGTCAATGATGCTTCCAGAGCGGTAAACGTGGTAAGTTCATTATTGGGTGATAGAAATAAAGAATACGTTGATGATCTGAAAAGTGAATATTCCGAATTCCGTGAAAAGTTCCTGAACAGACAGGTAGAAAAAGACTACGTTTCTATTGAAGAAGCAAGACAGAATAAATTTAAAATCGACTGGGAAAACGAACAAATTTTTACACCCAATCAGTTAGGAATTACCGTTGTTGAAAATCAGGATCTGAAAGAATTATTGCCTTTCATCGACTGGTCACCTTTTTTCAGAAGCTGGGATCTTCACGGCAAATATCCGCAAATTTTAGAAGATGAGGTTGTAGGAGTTCAGGCAAAAGAATTGTTCAAAGATGCGCAGGTAATTTTAAAAAGAATTTTGGATGAAAAGTTATTAACGGCAAAAGCTATTTTCGGAATTTTCAAAGCCAATTCCAACGAAACGGATGATATTTTAATTTTTGATGAAAACAGCTATCAGATAACGAAGTTCATTACTTTGAGACAACAGGCTCAACGTTCAAAAGGGAAAGATTATCTGGCGTTAAGCGATTTTATTGCCCCTGAAAGTTCAGGAAAAACCGATTACATGGGTGCTTTCTGTGTAACGACAGGTTTCGGAACGGATGAACTGGCGCAGGAATACGAAAAAGCGAATGACGACTACAACGCGATCATGGTAAAAGCTTTGGCAGACCGTTTTGCAGAAGCTTATGCAGAATTTTTACATAAAAAAGTGAGAACAGAATATTGGGGGTACGCCAATCAGGAAAATTTAACCAACGAAGAATTAATTGCCGAAAAGTATAAAGGAATTCGTCCCGCTCCGGGTTATCCTGCGTGTCCGGATCATTTGGAAAAACACGCAATCTGGGATCTACTGAAAGTGGAAGAAAATATCGGAGTTTATCTGACGGAAAGTTTAGCAATGTTCCCGACTGCTTCGGTTTCCGGATACTATTTCGGAAGTCCACACGCCAAATATTTTGGATTGGGAAAAATCGCAGAAGACCAGTTGAAAGATTATTCGGTAAGAAAAGGAATTTCTTTGCAGGATGCGAGAAAGTGGTTGAATCCTAATTTGGCAGACGGAATTTAGTTTCAGTTTCGGCGGCGGCAAAGCCGCCGCCGAAACTGAAACTTCAAAATTAAAACAGAATTTAAAAATTATTTTATTGATGATAGTTATTGGTTGTTTGATTTTTCAGTATAACCATCAACAAAAAACTTTCAACAAGCAACAAAAAAATGAAAATCACAGACCATATAAAAAACGCAAACGGAAAAACGTTATTCTCTCTTGAAGTTGTTCCGCCGCAAAAAGGAATCGGGATTGAAGATCTTTATAAAAATATTGATCCTTTAATGGAATTTAAGCCACCATTCATCGACGTTACGACTTCCAGAGAAGAGTATATTTACATCGACAAGGGAAACGGATTAATGGAACGCAGAATTACCCGAATGCGTCCCGGAACTTTAGGAATCTGTGCTTCCATTCAACATAAATATAATGTAGATACCGTTCCGCATCTGCTTTGCGGAGGTTTTACCAAAGAAGAAACAGAATATCTTCTGGTAGACTGTATGTATCTCGGAATTGATAACGTAATGGCTCTCAGAGGTGATGCGATGAAAGGACATCAGTATTTTGAACCGACTCAGGGAGGTCACGGAAGTGCAATGGAATTGGTTCACCAGATTAATGATCTGGGAAGAGGAAAATATCTGCATAATCAGGATGAAATTTGTGATGAGCATAATAAATTCTGCATCGGTGTTGCAGGTTATCCCGAAAAGCATATGGAAGCGCCATCCATGAATTATGATCTGAAATGGCTGAAACAAAAAGTGGATGCGGGAGCAGATTATATCGTGACTCAAATGTTTTTCGATAATAAAAAATTCATTGAATTTGTTCAGAAAGCCAGAGAAATGGGAATCACGGTTCCTATTATCCCGGGAATTAAACCAATTGCCACGAAAAAGCATTTAAAGATTTTACCTCAGATTTTTAAAATTGATCTTCCGGAAGATTTAATAAACGAAGTGGAGAATGCCAAAAATAACGAAGCCGTAAAACAAATCGGAATCGAATGGGCAATCGCACAATGCAGAGAATTGCTGGAATTCGGAGTTCCGGTTCTACATTTCTATTCCATGGGGAAAAGTGATAATATTAAAAAAGTAGCCGGAGCGCTATTCTAATAAAGTGAAAAATGAATATTTGAGAGTTCTGCAGAAATGCAGAACTTTTTTATAGGGTTTCGGCGGCGAAGCCGCCGAAATCTATTGAATCACAAAACAGGATGCCTTTCAAACTCCTTATTCCTGTCAAAAAGATAGCGGTACGTCGCTAATTTTCGTGTGATCGTGGTGTCAAGATTTTCCGCAATTTTAATCATCTTAGGATTAAAATCCCCGATCCACTGCATTTCAGTGATTTTAAAATCTGTATGTTTTCTTAAATGTTGCGTTCCTTCCCAGATCATGTAGCCTTCAAGACCTTTCCTCTGCCATTCAGGAACAACGCCGAAAACCAGACCGACCATTTTTTCGTTCTTCTTAAACTGTTTGATCCAGAGAAACTTCAGCTTTTCCCACATCCCGAATTTTCCGTTCAGATATTTAAACCACTGATTCGTATCCGGAAGATTCATCCACATCGCGATCGGTTTTTCATTTTCGTAAACAAACCATGAAATATGTTCATTGATGATCGGTTTCATCGTTTTAAACATTTTCAGCACTTTAGATTCCTGCATACATTTTCCTTCGCCGTGTGCAGCCCACGCTTTATTATAAATTTCCGTAAAATCTCTGGCGAATTTCTCCAGATTATTTTTCGTCATCGGTTTTGCGGAAAGATCAGAATTTTTACTGTGTTTGGCGTGCATAACCGTAAAAAGTCTCGAAACTTCAGCGAAAATAGGTCTTGAAAAACAAAGCTGCTCAAAATAAATTTTAAATCCGTAGTTCTCAAAAAGCTCTTTGTAATAAGGGAAATTATAATTCATTCCGTACAAAGGTTCGATAAAACCTTCAATTACCAATCCCCAGAATTTGTCACGTTCCCCGAAATTAATCGGTCCGTCCATTGCTTCCATTCCCCTTTCCTGAAGCCAGCTTTTGCAATAATCAAAAATAAAATTTGCAGTTTCCTGATCGTTTACACAGTCGAAAAACCCAATTCCGCCGGTTGGCTGTTTTTGCTGATACGTTTCGTTAATGAAAACCGCAACTTTGCCTACGATTTTATTTTCTTTATTTTTGAACAAAAATCTTGCACATTCGCCGTTTTTAAAAAATCTGTTTTTTTGAGGGTTAAAAATATCTTCGATATCAATATTTCGGGGTCTTATATAGTTTTTGTCTTTTTGATAAAGCCTTGCCGGAAATTCTAAAAATTTCTTTCTCTGAGATTGGTTTTGTACTTTTTCAGCAGTAATCATGGTGTAAAATGATAGTGGGGGTAAAAGATAATGTTTTTCGCCCAAATTAAATATGACGAACAGATTTTATCCGTATTTTTGTGCAAATTAAATAAAAATGGTTGATTTTACGGATAACGACGATGATATTTTCACAGGAAAAGAACATACGCCTATAAGGGAAGATGCTTTTGATAAATCACCGGAAGAAAAGATAGAAAAAATTACCGAACTTTTTGGGGAGATCATGGAAACGCTGGGTTTGGACATGACCGACGATTCTTTAAAAGACTCTCCGAAACGTGTTGCCAAAATGTATGTGAATGAAATTTTCGGAGGACTTCTTCCAGAAAACAAACCGGGAATTTCCACATTTTCAAATAAATACAAATACCGCCAGATGTTGGTGGAAAAAGATATCACTGTTTATTCATTTTGTGAGCATCATTTCCTGCCAATTATCGGAAGAGCTCATGTTGCTTACATTTCGAATGGTGAAGTAATCGGTCTTTCAAAAATCAACAGGATTGTGGATTATTACGCAAAAAGACCGCAGGTTCAGGAAAGACTCACCATGCAGATTGTAAACGCTTTAAAAGAAGCTTTAGGAACAAAAGACGTTGCCTGTATCATTGATGCAAAACACCTTTGCGTTAATTGCAGAGGAATAAAAGATACCGCAAGTTCTACGATTACCGCAGAATTAAGCGGCATTTTCAGAACCAATCCTATCACAAGACAGGAATTTCTTCATTATGTAGGAAGCCATGCAAAATTGGATTAAAGTAATTGAATGAATGGACTATCAGATTCTTAAAAATATTGTAGAGGAAGAACTTCTTAGATTTGCAGAGATCTATGAAGAAGACTGGGCATATAAAATTTCACCTGAAAAATGGTCGAAAAAAGAAATTTTAGGGCATCTTTGTGATAGTGCATTATCAAATATCAGAAGATTTGTAGTCACCCAATATAAAGAAAATGAGAATATTGTCTATGATCAGGATTTTTGGGTAAAAGCCCAGAATTATCAGAATATTCCAACGTCGGATATCATCAGTCTTTGGAAATTTCTGAACCTTCAGATGGTAAATGTGGTTGAGAATATAAAGGATGAAGATCTACAGAAAACCTGTGATATGACGAAGACAGAACCTCAGATTTTTACTTTGGAATTCATCATTAATGATTATATTAGTCATTTACAACATCATTTAAAAGCTATTTAATAATGATAAAATTTAAAAAAGTTTCAGATAAAATTTTTATTACAACAATTATTTGTTGTGAAAGACTTATCCTGAATTAAATTAAAAAAATCATTTATTAATCATCAATTATCATTCATAAGAAATCATGCAACTAAAAATATACAACTCGCTTGCGGGAGAAAAAGAAATATTCAAGCCGATTTTAGAAGGAAATGTAGGAATGTACGTCTGCGGACCGACCGTTTACAGCAATGTACACTTGGGAAATGTAAGAACCTTCCTTTCATTCGACTTCATCTACAGAAGCTTGATGCATTTGGGTTATAAAGTTCGTTATGTAAGAAACATTACCGATGCAGGTCACCTTACCGACGACGGCGACGTGAACAACGACAGATTCGTTAAACAGACTCGTCTCGAAAAGTTAGAACCAATGGAAATTGTACAGAAATACACGGTCGATTTTCATAAAGTGTTGGATATGTTCAATTTGCTTCCTCCGAATATTGAACCGACTGCAACAGGTCATATCGTAGAGCAGATCGAACTTACTCAAAAATTAATAGAAAGAGGATTCGCTTACGAAAGCAACGGTTCTGTGTATTTCGATGTGTTGGAATACAACAGAAGAGGCTTAAACTATGGTGAGCTTTCAAAAAGAAATATAGAAGAACTTTTTGCCAATACCCGTGATCTCGACGGACAGGGCGAAAAGAAAAATCCGCAGGATTTCGCATTGTGGAAAAAGGCTTCTCCGGCACACATCATGAGATGGAATTCGCCTTGGGGAGAAGGTTTTCCGGGATGGCATCTGGAATGTACTGCGATGAGTACAAAATATTTGGGAGAAACTTTCGATATTCACGGAGGCGGAATGGATCTTAAATTTCCGCACCATGAATGTGAAATTGCACAGGGAAAAGCGTGCAATGATGCTTCTCCTGTAAATTACTGGATGCACGCCAATATGTTAACGATGAATTCTCAGCGTATGAGCAAATCCACCGGAAATTATATTTTGCCGATGCAGTTGGTGACAGGGGAAAATGATTTCTTCGAAAAACCATTCCATCCTTCCATCGTTCGTTTCTGCTTTTTGCAGGCGCATTACAGAAGTGTTTTAGACATTTCAAATGATGCCATGATTGCGAGTGAAAAAGGATACACGAGATTGATGGAAGCCATTAAAGTGTTGAACAGCATCACTCCTAATGATGAAAAACAATCCGATTTCAGTCTTGAAGAATGGAAAAATAAAGCGTATGATGCATTAACGGACGATTTTAATTCTCCGGTTTTAATTGCGCATTTATTTGAAGCGGTAAAATATATCTTTGCTTTAAATGATGGAAAGGAAACTGTTTCAACGAAAGATTTAGATGATTTAAAATCTACTTTAAATGCTTGGGTTTTCGACGTTTTGGGACTTCAGACGATTGAGGAAAACAATAATGAAAAACTGGATCAGACCCTGAAAGTTTTAATCGAGTTGAGAAATCAGGCAAGAAAATCAAAAAATTTCGAGCTTTCCGATCAGATCCGCGATAAACTTCTTGCAGAAGGTATCGAACTGAAAGACGGAAGAGACGGAACTTCTTATGTTTTGAATTAAAATAAAGCTTTACGGCTTTTAATATATCTCCCGCAGATTGTACAGATTACGCAGATTTTAAACCAATTTATCTGCTAAATCAGCCAAATCTGCGGGAGTTTTTTTATACATAATACTGTCATTTCGACGAAGGAGAAATCTATTTTCAAAACTTAGCCTAAACCTTATTTTCAAACTAAAAAAATTAAAATCCAATCCAAAAATTACGTAACTTAGTCATAATAAAATGATTAAAAATTTAAATGGATAGACTATGAAAAAACATTTATTCCCTTTATTCCTGCTTTTAATAGGCGCAAACGCTTCGGCACAGCAGGATTTTTTTGCGTTAGTCGGAAAAGACACACAGAGTATTGTGTTTAATGATTTCCGTTCCATCGACGGAACAAGCGGAACTTCCGGAGAACAGATTTTTAATGCAGATTCTTCTGCAAGAGTTTTCTCACAGAGCAGAAACGGCGCTGTAACCGAGGATAAAAATACCTACAATAACGCTCAGGCTGTAAATATGGCAACGCTGGCTTATGATTCTTACAATGATAATCTGGTGTATATGCCGATGTTTTCTTCCAATATTTATGTTTTAAATGCCAAAACAAAGGAAATTACATTGGTGGAAAACAGTGTGGCAAGAGTTACTTCGTGTGACATCAATTCTCATGTAACGAGAATGACAACAGGTTATGACGGAAATATTTACGCGATCAACAATTCCGGAACACAGTTTTTGCAGATCAGCAGAAAAGGAAATCAATATGTGGTTAACGATTTGGGAATCATCAAAGATGACGCTTCCAACGGAAAAAATTCTTTTACCACTATTGAAACAGGTTTCGGAGGAGATATGATTGCCGATGCAGAAAATAATTTCTATGTTTTTTCAGCTTCGGGAAATGTTTTCAAGGTTTCACCTAAAGAAATGAAAGCAAAATTCATAGGAAAAATTGCCGGAATTCCTGAAAATTATTCAGTAAACGGATCTGCCGTAAATTCAAAAGGGAAAGTGGTGATTGCAAGTGCAAAAGGAGCTTCTCTTTATGAAGTGGATCTTACTACTTTACAGGCAAAACCGCTTGGAGGAGAGCAGAATCTGCATATTTATGATTTGGCAAGTAAATATTTTGCGAATGATAAAGCCGTTTCTAATAATGCTTATGCCAATCTGGATATTTATCCGACAAGAGTGGATGAAAAGTACATTAACGTTAATGTAAATGATAAAGCTGTAAAAGGAAATATTAAACTGAATGTCTTCGATCTCTCAGGAAAAAATGTGATGAAACAGAATTTATCTGTAAAAGACGGTTCTTTAAATCAACAGGTTTATCTTAAAAATCTGATCAGCGGAGCTTATCTGGTAAACATTACCGACGAATCCGGAAAAGTATTATTAAACAAGAAAATTTTAGTTACAGAATAATCTTTAACTTTGTATAAAGCTTAGAAACCTTTTCAGACATTTTGAAAAGGTTTTTTTAATGAATATTTGATATTCAATAAGTTTTATTTTTCAGGATTATAATGTATTTTTATAAAAAAATATAAATGAAGCTATACTTTAATGTAGGTTACAGTGCGAAAGTCGGAGAGAATCTGCAATTGATGATCAAAGATGAAGGCTCTGTACATCAGACTCATGCTATGTTTTACGGAGAAAACGGATTGTGGAAGTGTGAGGTGGATTACTTTTCCAAAACCATATCATATCATTATCAGCTTATCGATGAAAGAGGAAATATTCTTCGCGAGGAGTTTGTTCCGCATCATCTTACTTTTCCGCACAATTACAAGGAATTTGTGGTTTTTGACGAATGGAATAATAAAAATTTTCCTGAAAACTACCTCAATAACAAAATTCTCTATAACAAGCTGAATACATTCAAGCCGGAAAAAGTTTCTGTGCTGAAAAAGCATACGCATTTATTCAGAATAGAGGCTCCGATTTATAATCCGGACTGGAAGATTGTTGTATTCGGAAGTACGGCTTCATTAGGAAATTGGGACTACGAAAAAGCGATTCATCTGTCTCAGACCGATTTCGGCATTTGGGAAACTTCTCTGGAAATTCCTGAAAACGAATTTATTCAATATAAATACTGTCTTTACAGTGCTGCTAAAGGCAAAGTAGTCGATGTGGAAACAGGCGAAAATAGATTTGCTCTTCCCAATCAGTCGAAGGACGTTTTACAGATTGTTTCGGATCATTATTTTAAATTCAAACTGTATCAGATGTATCACGATGCAGGAGTTGCTGTTCCTGTCTTCTCTCTGAGAACGGAAGACGGCTTCGGTGTCGGTGAATTTTCTGATATGAAAAAACTCGCGGACTGGGCAAAAGAAACCAATCTCGGAATTATCCAGATTCTGCCGATTAACGATACAACGGCAAATTATTCATGGACAGATTCTTATCCTTATGCGGCAGTTTCCGTATATGCGCTTCATCCGCAGTATATTTCCCTTGAAAATCTTGATTTTGCGTTACCTAAAGATTTAATTGAAGATTATCAGGCTGAAAAGTCAGAACTAAATTCATTAGAATTAATCAATTACGAAAAGATGATGTTTGGAAAGTGGAAGTATCTGAAAGCCGTTTTCAATGAAGATAAAGAAAAGATTTACAAGGACAGAAACTTCAAGAAATTCATCAAAGATAACGAGAGCTGGCTTCTTCCTTATGCAGCATTCTGTGTACTGAGGGACAAATACAAGACTCCGAATTTCAACGAATGGAAAACGCATAAAAAATATATTGCAGGAAAGGTTTCTACATTTTTTTCAGCAAAAAGTAAAGATTATGATGCTTCTATGCTTCATGCATGGGTTCAGTATCAGCTTCATAAACAATTAAAGGATGCGATTGATTATACGCATAACCTCGGAATTTCCGTGAAAGGAGATCTGCCGATCGGAATCTACAGACATTCTGTGGAAGCATGGACAGAACCTGAACTTTTCGGAATGGATTTTCAGGCAGGAGCACCGCCGGATCAGTTCACCGAATTGGGGCAGAATTGGGAATTCCCTACCTACAATTGGGAGGCCATGAAAGCTGATGATTACAAGTGGTGGAAAAACAGGTTCAAAGCATTGGAACAGTATTTTGATGCGATGAGAATCGACCATATTTTAGGGTTTTTCAGAATCTGGAGAATGCCGGTTTCTGCAACTCAGGGAATTTTAGGGTATTTTTATCCTGCCGTTCCTATTACGCTGGAAGAATTCAATGCGAGACATATTCCTTTTAATTTCGACAGATATTGCAAACCTTTTATTAATGATCATATTCTCTGGAAATATTTAGGCGAAAACAGCGGAAAAGCGCTTGAGTTCATCAATAACAACCAGAACGGAACCTATTCATTTAAAGAAGAATTTAATACACAGCGTAAATTAGCCGACTTTTTTAAGAAAAATCCACGAGGTCCGATTGAAGATCAGTTGATTTCTCTTTGTGCCAATGTTTTATTTTTAATTGAGGAACGAAACGGACAGGTTGTTTATCATCCGAGATTTAATGTGTACAACACAGAATCTTACAAATATCTTTCGGATTGGGAGAAAAAATCGATCTATGACCTGTATCACGACTATTTCTTCAAAAGACAGGATCATCTTTGGTATGAAAAAGCAATGGAGAAACTTCCGATGATTCTTAATGCTACAGAAATGCTGATCTGCGGAGAAGATTTAGGCCTTGTTCCGGACTGCGTTCCTGTTGTGATGGATGAACTCGCGATTATTGCTTTAAAAGTTCAGAGAATGCCTTCAGATAATATTCCTTTTTATAATCCAAAAGATGCAGGCTATCTGAATGTTGTTACGGCTTCCTCACATGACAGTTCGACGTTGAGACAGTGGTGGAAAGAAGATTCTGCGCTTACACAGAAATATTTCAATCAGCAGTTGACACAGTATGGAAAAGCTCCGGAAGAACTGGATCCTCACTTAGCTGAAATTATAATGAAACAGCATCTTTATAATGATTCGATGCTGGCAATTTTCCCGATTCAGGAGTTTTTAGCAACCGATAAAAATCTTCGCAATCCTAAAATGGATAATGAAAGAATCAACAATCCTGCGGTTTTTCCACATTACTGGAGATACAGAATGCATCTTAATCTGGAAGATCTGAAACAGCAGAAAGATTTCAATCAGAAAATAGCCTACTGGATTAAAGATAGCGGAAGAATATAAATTTAACATTTGATTATCAATTAGTTAATAATAAATTAAAAGAAGTTGGATCGGAAGATTTAACTTCTTTTTTTTATTTATATCCAAAAGATAGAAGAGAAAATTCGACTATATTAACCAATTAACGACTATAGAAATGAAAAAAATATTAATCAGTTTTGCTTTGGGCATGGCGACTTTATCGTTTGCTCAGCAGTATCCGAATAATGGTTGGGAAGATGACGGCTATTATCAGAATGACGGAGGATATTACAGTGATGAAGACGATCAGAATTATTTCCCGGACGACTATTACTACAATTATCCGCAGGATTATTATCCACAGGATTATTACCAGACCAATTACAATGATTACAGGAACAGCATTATAAGCATCAACTGGAATGGCTTTTTTGCCCAAAACAGGCTGAATCGTTGGCAGATAGACCAGATCTTAAGACTGAATAATCTGTATGTAAGTTTCTCCACATGGAATAATTTCTACAGATACAATCCGGACAGATGGTATTATGACAGATTCTACGCGTTGGAAAGAATTTTGGGACCGAGAGTTTTCGTGGTATTCCAGAATAATTATTACAGAGGATACAGTCCTGTAGTTTATTTTCAGAATTACCGAAGAACGCATTATGCAGGAATTTGCAGACCGATACCGCGTTACAGAAATATAAACATCAATATCTACAGAGTAGACAGAAACAAATTCCGTAGATATGATAATCCGACCTTTAATATTGTAAGAGGAAGCGACAGACCGAACAACGGTTTCCGTGGAGGTGTAAGAGACGGTAATAACGGTGGTTTCCGTAATCAGGCAGAAAACAGAAACAATAATCCGGTTTTCAGAAATGATAACGGAGTAAGAAATAATGGAGGCTTCCGTGGCGGAAATGAAACAGGAGGTACAAGAAATAACGGAAGTTTCAGAAATGAAAGAGCGGAGAACAACAGCGGAACCAGAGGTGGCGGTTTCAGAGGAGGAGAAGTAAGAAGAGAAGAAGCTCCGAGACAGGAAAATAACGGAGGCGGTTTCAGGAATAACGGTGGTTTCAGAAGAAGTGAAAATGCTGCTCCAAGAGAACAGAACAGAGGAGGAGGAGAAAGCAGAGGAAACAGCGGATTCCGAACCGGATTTGCAAAGAATTAATTTTCATATATTATATTTAAGTGGTGTGAGGGCAGATATTTATGATCTGCTCTTTTTTTTATTTTATGATTGAAAAATTCGTGTTAAAATTTAACATTTTTTATGAGGTTTGTCTTTTAACTTTCTTTTTAACTAATAATCAAAAAGATGTATAACAATTAATTAAAGATTTAAAAAAATGAAAAAGTTAGTTTTAGCAATAGCATTTATCGGAATGGGAAGTTTTGCAATGGCACAGCAGACAACTCCGACACCTCAGGACAGACAGGCAAAAAGAGCGGAAATGAAAGAAAAATTTCAGCAGAGAGAACAGGAACATATGGCGCAGATGCAGAAAGATTTAAATTTAAATCAGGCTCAGGTAGATAAAATTAAAGCACTTCACGAAAAAAGAAAAGCTGAAATGAAAGCTGATTTTGAGAAAAACAAAGATCAGAGACAGGCAAAAAGAGCACAGATGGATGCCGATATGAAACAGATTCTTACTCCTCAGCAATATGATAAATGGCAGGCAGACAGAAAAGCAAAAATGGAGCAGAGAAAAGTGGCAATGAAAGAAAGAGGAATGAAAGGCGGAAGAATGCACAAACCAATGAATACGGCGGCTCCGGATGCAAATTAAGTAGTTTATAATTTTGATTTTTTAATGTGTGAGAGGACGGGATTTATTCCGTCCTTTTTCATTAAATTCTATTAAAACTTTTGATTTCGGGGTTTTATTCCCTAATTTTGACTGAAAATTTACGAATTATGGTTAGCGAAAAAATTGCAAAATTAATTAACGAACAAATAGCTCACGAACAATACGCTGCACAATATTATCTTTCTATGTCTGCATGGTTTTCCGGTAAAGATCTGGACGGGATCGCCAATTATTTCCGTGTACAGAGCAAAGAAGAATTAATGCATGCTGATAAGATGTTCGACTATTTAAATGATGTAGGCGGAGAAATCATCATTGGTGAAATCGCAAAGCCACCCCACGAATTTGCAAACGCAATCGACATTTTTGAAAAAGCTTTGGAACACGAGAAAAAAGTGACCAAAAGTATCTTCAATATCGTGAAAAATGCAAATGACGAAGGTGATTTTGCAACAACTTCTTTTCTGCAGTGGTTCATCAACGAACAGGTAGAAGAAGAAGCAAGCGCATCTCAGTTGGTTACGAAAATTAAAATGGTAAGCGATAATCCATCCGCTTTATATCTGTTTGATCAGGAATTGGCGCAAAGAGTTTTTGCACCGGATACAACAGCTTAATATTTATTTTACAGCATAAAAAACGAAAAGAGCAGAAATTTCTGCTCTTTTTTGTTGATAATTATATTTAATTCTTAATGTTTTACTATCAGATGGATAGATTTTTTCTCAGAATTAGCGAGAATACTTACTACGTAAACTCCATTCGGAAGATCGTTAATAGAAAATACTTTTCTGCTGATTCCTTTTCTTAAAGATTCGGATTCTGAAATCGTTTTAAGTGTTTTTCCGTTATAATCTGCCAATACGATATTTACTTTTGCATCTTCAGCCAGATTAAATTCTAAAGTAGCATTGGAAGAAGCCGGATTTGGAGATAATTTCACATCCTGTAAAATGGCAGACTGAGCTTTTGCCTGTCTGCATTTGTCGTCGCAGAACTGCTCTCCGTCTGAAGGTTCTTTCTGGTTGATGGTAATCAGGAAATGACAAACACTTCCGTACAACTCATCAGGACTTCCTGTAATGGTTTGAGTAGCGGCAAAATCATAGCTTTCCGGTGAGGTAATACTTGTGTTTTCCTGTTGGAAACTAAGCGCAACAGGGAAATATTCGCCTGCTTTCAGCCTGATATTTTTAAGGGAAGCGTTCTGAAGATCTGTGATGATAAATTCATGTTCATTGTAATTCAGCACCTGCATTCCTTCCATTACTTTTCCTCCGTTTTCCCATCTTTCCCAGGCTATATCATTTAGTTTTACTACAATATTTCCTACGCTTTTGAAAGGCACGTTAGAATCTTTTACCAAATTGAATTTAACATCAAAATTCTTTTCAAAATCAAAATAATTTCCGAAGAAGAATCCTGATTTTTTAGGGAAAGTTCCGCTTAAACTTACTAATCTTGTATTTCGGGTTACAACGTTATTATTATTGGTAACATTAGGCTGAATAGGAGCATTCGGACCCGGATTTTCGTTGTACATAGGATCTCCCGGAGATACAATTCTGCCTAAGAAACAAACCTGATTATCGGTAAGCCCTCCATAAATTGCAGGATCTACCGGATTCCATTTGGCATCAATAATATAAGTTTGTCCCGGAGCCAGAGCCGGAATTTTGAATCCCTGACCTGTTGCATATGCATTCGAAGCATTAAATCCTGTATACGGAGTAGTAAGTTCTCCACCTGCCGAAAAACCGTTAATTAACTGTATTCCGTTCCATGAGTTTGGCCATGTTTCGCCGGTAGATCCCATTGTCCAGTATAATCTTGCAAAACTTGGGGCAGAAGTTGTACAGCCGATATTGCGAACTCTGAATCTCATCACATTAAATCCCGGTCCAAGATATCCCGGATCCTGATGGGTAAAGTTTAATAGAGAACTGTTGGTACGTCTGTTCCAGATATCAGGACTCTGATAAATATTTGCCCATGTCGTTGCAGAAGGATTAGGTTCCAGACCGATATCCGCAGAACTGTCGAATGCAGCAAGACTGAATGTTGATTTAGCTCTTTGAACTGCTGCATAAGCATTTACCAATCCATATCCCATCTGGCTATTCCATGTTCCGTTTGGTCTTCCTGAAGTGGAGGCATAAGCATAAAGATCTGTTCTTACCTTTTGAGCAGTCTGTTCTATAATATCTCTTACCTGTTGAGCGGTTAAACAAGGGTTTGCAGATAAAATTAAGGCAGCTACACCGGCAATAACAGGACATGCAGAAGATGTTCCGTTAAAATCAGGGGTATAGTCTGAGGCATTATATCCATTGCCTCCCTGTCTGTCTGTGGTAGGCATTTTCACACCGGGAGCCATAATGTCGAGCTGACTTCCGTAGCAGCTTCCCCACCAGTTTTCTCCGTCACATGAGCCCGGATTTTTTCTTTCACCACAAGGACTTAATGCTCCAACCACTAATATTTGTGGATTCCAGCTTCCTGGATATCTGATCGTGGTATTGTTTTCATTACCTGCAGCAAAAACTACAACCATCCCTTTTCCGCCCCTGCCGTTTACCAAAGCGTTGGTAATTCCGTTTTCGATGATGGTGGAAGGTGCATATCCTCCCCATGAATTGCTGATTACATCTACACCATTTGCTGTAGCCCAGTTGAAACCATTAGCCAATTGTTGAGGAGTATCGGAAAAAGTAAGATTGATACTGATAGAAATTAATTTTGTATTGGGAGCCACACCGCTGATTCCTAAATTGTTGTTTTGAACGGCTCCGGCAATTCCTGCACAGGCGGTACCGTGACTTCCTCTTACCACAGAAGGTGAAGTATTGGTCTGCGCATCATATCCTGATCCGAAAACATTCGCTGAAAGATCCGGATGATTCATTTCGAAACCATGATCAAAGATGGCTGTTTTCACGTTGGCTCCGGTGGATAAAGTCCATGCCGATTCAGCTTTTATATCAATTCCCGCATAAGAAGCCCCAAACTGTCCTGTATTTTTCAGTGACCACTGATTGGGATAAGAAGGATCTGCCGTAGCTTCCAGATTGTGATACATAAATTCCGGTTCTGAAGCTTCAAAAGATCCTGTTTCGTAAAATAAAGCGGACATTTCTATTGCCGTAGGAAGAGTGGAATTTTTAGAACATGAAATCGTAAACCAAAGAGGCATATATTCGTTATAGCCTAATACTTCCACATTGTTTTTCTGTGCTAATTCATTCAGAAGTTTGAGGTCATTTTTTGATTTCAGTTTTACATAGAAATTATTAGACATTCCCATTTTTTGTTTTTCACCGCTTATAAAACAAGGGGATGCAACCAGTACATTGGGATTTTTGTTTTTTTCAGCGATATTGGCAATGTATTGTTCGTCTGAAATATGGGCGTCGGATTCAATTTCTACATAATAGCTTTTTTTATCGCTTGCCACTTTTTTCCCGTCATTCAAAAGAGAATTTTTGGTAAAATTTTCAACAATCGGGGTGGTTGTTTTAAAATTTCTTGCAACATCTGTATTGGCAGACGAAATGGCAATTGATGATTTGTCTAACTGAAGGAAATATTTTTTCCCTTTGTAGTAATAAAAATACTTAGAAGCTGTTTGTGCGCTTATGCTCAGGATCATGAAGAGCGATAAGATGAATGTAAATATTCTAATTTTCATAATACTTTGTTTAATGGTTAAAATTTTTTTTAATGATCTGATTTTTAATCTAAGGTGGTTTGAATAGAATTTCTGGCATAATTCATGTATTTAAGATTAATAGAATTTTATTTTTAAAATACTAATAGTCAGTGTTTTAAATTATATCTTATTAAAGGTAAATGAATTGGGTTTAAATTGCCAGTTATAGTAATTAACTGTCATCACATATTGATTAAGTGTAATGAAAAACAGAATAAGTGTTAATTTATACTTAAGAAAAATAGATCGTAAAACGTCTACGGCGGCACCTTTGGTGCCGCCGTAGACGTTTCTTAATACAATATTTGAGATTACAAATAAATAAGCTGCGTTTTCAAAACCTTTCTACCCAGCTTTTCCAGAATATTTTTATAATGGGCAATCTGTCTGTCATTTTTCTCAGATTCTTCACCTGTTTTAAAATCTACAATGACGTAGCCTTCAGGACTCTTTAAAATTCTGTCTGGACGATACACGCTGCTTTCACCGTTTTCGGAAATCATGATATCTTTTTCATTGATAACCTGCCATTTTTCATCAAAAAATTCGGCGTTATTTTCTATAATTTCTTCTAAATTTCTCTCAATTTCTGTGCTTTCCTCAATAGTTATCTGTCCTTCCAGAACGTAACATTCCAGAACTTTTCTGATGTCTTTTGCCGTATTGATTTGGGATAATAATTCATGGACAAAAAGCCCGATTCTTACTTTTTCAACCCGTACCTGATAATTTTTTGACGGAGTGGCAATCTTAATCGATGTATTTTTTTCGTTGATATTTTTTAAATTCTGAATATCCTTCGTTTCAAAATGAGAGGTTTTGTCCCTTGAATGTTTTTTCAGCATCTCGGGATTCACTTCATACAGATCAAATTCATCTAGATTTTCCGGATTTTTAGACTGTAAAAACTCCAGCAATTCAAGATTGTTAGACGTTTTATTCGCTTTCTGAATATAAAAATACAATTGCTCTACCGGTCGCGTTGTCGCAACGTATTGCAGACACAGCCTGTCTACAAAGTTTTTATAAGAATTCTGGAGATTGAAATACTGGATTTCCTCGTCATACACCTCAAGATTTTTACTGAACTGATTAATATTAACCGACTTTAAAGCACTGTCATTGCTCGTTTCAAACCAATTGGTGAACTCAGCATCACGATTTTTATTAATCATTGGGATAAAAACAATCGGGAACTCCAACCCTTTTGCTTTGTGGATCGTCATAATCTGGATCGCATCAATATTTTCCGAAGCCTGAATCGTATATGCAGAAGCCTCTTCATCCCAATATTTCAGAAATTCTTTCGTACTCGCTCCTGCATTTTGTGTAAAATTGAAAAGCATTTCGAGAAAGTTCAGCAGGAAATCAGTCTCCTTATTTTCAACAGAAAATTCATTAATGTAATACTCAACAAAGTTGTACAGATTGAATCTCGGGAAATTGTCCTGCTTAAGCTTCAGAGCGTATTTTTCCTGAATAAAGTGTAACGTTTCTTCGTGCGTTTCAATTCCTAAAATTTCCTTCATTTCCAGGGTAAAATCTGCCATCTGAATTCTTCCCAGTTTGTTCAGGTAATACATCATCATGATCAGATTCGGCTTATTCTTAGGATTGCTTTCCCATCGCAGGAATTCAACAACGGCTTTAAGCGTGTTGGATAATTCTAAGGTAAGACCTTTATCGGAAATCGTTTTAATATTCGTTTCCTCTCCTTTGTAATTTACCTTTAGATTTCCCAGTTTTTGAGAATAGCTGAAAATATCAAAATTTCCACGGCATAGAATCGTAATGTCTGAAAATTTAAAGCCATTATCCAGAATCTCCTGAATATCTTTCCTCATGCTTTCAGACGTATCGTTGTAAAAATCCTCATTCGTAAGATTTTCTATCAGATTTACTTTTACACGTCCTTCGATCGACGATTTCGGATTTTGTTCGGCATCAGTTCCGAAAATATTTTTATGCTCTTCCGATAAAGATTCCGAATGAAATTTATACAGTTCATTATTAAAGTGAACAATATTCTTCGCGCTTCGCCAATTGTCTTTTAAAACCAGCAAATCTGCCTGTTTGGGAGAAAATTCTTTTTTGTTGATGATATCGAGCATCAGTTTACTTTCCCCTCCACGAAAGCGGTAAATACTCTGTTTTGGGTCTCCAACCAACGTAAAAGAAGTATTTTCTGATGAAATCGCATGATCTCTCAAAGGAAGGAAATTTTGCCACTGTAATTCTGAAGTATCCTGAAATTCATCAAAAAAATAGTGCTGAAACTGGGAGCCTACTTTTTCATAAATAAAAGCCGAAGGCTCATTCCGAAGGTTTTCGTTAATTAAAATATTAAATTTAGAAAGCAAAACAAGGTCGTTTTCTTCCTCAATTTTTTTCAGCTCATCCTGAATGTCTTTATTTACCTTTAAAGGCAGAAGCGCGGATAAAATTTTCTCTTTTTTCTGGGTTTCTATGTACAGCCGAATAAGCTGCATTCTGTAATCAAGAAGCTGATCGAGAATTTCAAGAATTTCAGCTTCCTTGTTTTTTGATTTTGCCGAAGCTCCTTTCCGGTAATTGTTCACAACAGATTCTTCCGCAGTCGTTGGAAAAGGAAAACCCGGTCTTTTCTGATGATAAAAGTCTAATACTTTCGTAAAAAATCCTCCGATTCCGTTTTTTCCCTGTGCAAAATCTTCGATTTCAATATTCCTGGACCTGAATAATTCGATGGATCGTGTAGCGAGTTCAATTGCCTGTTTTTTGTTCTGGGCAATTTCTTTTCGAAGCGTGTCTTTGATGTTCTCATAATTCGTGCTGTCGAAATCCTTATTGTTCTTAAGGTGTTCGTAATGAATGTCTTTCACAAATTCTTTTGCCGAACCATAAAGACTTTTATTCAGGTTGATTCTTTCGTTATTTTCGAGACTGTAATCCACATAATCCATGAAAGAGTTGGAGATCACTTCGTTTTCGCCAATCTGATCGAGCATTTTATCAACCGCTTCGATTAGAAAAGGTTCCGCTTCAATTTCCAGATTGAAGTTTTTGGCAAGTCCCAGTTCATAAGAAAAGCTTCTTACCAGTCGCGAATTAAAACGGTCGATTGTTCCGATATTTAGAGTAGAATAATTATGAAGCACGTAATCGAGCATTTTTTTTGCACGGTGATGCAGCTCATCAATCGTTATTTTCAGTCCTTCTTCTTCAAATGCCTTTTGAATATTTTTTAAATCCGGATTTTCTGCAAAATTATCATTGGAAAAATTTCCAAGCCACGTCAGAATTCTTTCCTTCATCTCATTGGCAGCCTTGTTGGTAAAAGTCAATGCCAGAATATTCCTGATCGACTGCTGCTGATTAGGATACCGGAGACAGATCATTAAAAGCCTCTGCACCAAAGCATAGGTTTTCCCAGAACCTGCCGAAGCATTAATTACCGTATAAGAATTTTGCATTTTTAGTGGAATTCAAAGTGCAAGTTAGCTAATTTTTAAGTGAAATTTTAACAATTTTCTGCTGCTATTTAACAGTTTTAAAAATAAAATTCTAAAAGAAATCCTAAAACACGTTAACTGTGGTTAAACTTGTAGTTTAGTTTAAAAATAACTTTAGTTTTGCTTTATAAAAAATAACCTGTGAAAATAAAACTATTCTTTGTCTTAGCTTCTCTTTTTTTCATCAACTGTAATGCTCAGAATTATATTTTCGGGAAAGTAACTTCCGAGGATAATAATGAGATGCCTGAAGCAACGGTAATCAATATCCGGACAGATGAAAGGGTTCTTACAAACCGCGACGGTCATTTCATGATTTCGGGAAGAGCGGGAGACGAACTTCGCTTTGTAAAATCGGGTTATGAGCGTACAAATCGTAAAATTACCCAGGAAAACATCACGGCTCCTGTAAATGTAACAATGATAAGAGCGGCAGAACTGATTGCGGAAGTTGAAATTAAAAAAAACATAACGGGAGATATTAAGATCGATGCTAAAAATCTAAATCCGCCAAGAAAAGTTGAAAAACTGAAGAACGATCTGGCAAAATATATGTCGCAAAAGTCGGCTCCGGGAGTTTTGGCAGCCAGACCGGGAGAATTTGTACAGCCTGTAACCAAAGGAATTTACAGTTTCGGAAAAGTTAAAAACAAATGGGACGATGTAGATCTGATGAATTATCTTCAAAATGCTTTGGGAGACACCTTCTTTGAAGAACTTCAAATTCCTAAACCACAGATCCAGCATTTCATTCTCTATATTTTAAGAACAGGTTTTGAAAGGAAAAATATCCTGAAATACGGCTATTGTACAGAAGCAGATATGAATCGGTTTAAAAATGCAGTTTTGGGCAGAATTTCAGCCTACAAATCGCCGCAGCCTCAAAATAAATAATCTTATGAATTTCAGATTAGTTATGATTCTACTTTTTCTGTTTGTGAATGGTTTTTCACAGCAAAAAATTTCCGGAAAAATTACCGATGAGGACGGAATCAGTTTACCCTCCGTTACGGTAATGAATATTTCTGCGGATAAAAAAACATATACAGGAAACGACGGAACGTTTTCTATTGAGATTGCTTCTCCCGATGACGAAATCCGTTTTGTAAGAAATGGTTTTGAAAGATCTTCCATAAAAGCAATGTATGGTTTAAACAAAGAACTGAATATTAAGCTTACGAGAATTGCGGAAGACATTGAAGAAGTGCAAGTGGCTAAAATTACCGGAGATCTCGATAAAGATTCGAAAGCGGTGGCAAAAACTGATAAAGGACAAATTGTAGAAGATGCGGTAGGATTGCCGCAACCCGTAGGAAAAATGCGAGAAAAACCGGCAGAAGTAAAGCAGGTTTTAATTCCGATCCTTTTGGGAAGCCTAAATGTTCAGGGATTGTATGATCTTGTAAGCGGCGATGCAAGAAGGATGAAGCGCCAATACAGATATGATGATCTTCAGGAAGACATTGCGTGGATAAGAAACAGGGTAGAAGACGAATATTTTACAAAAGAAGGCATTCCTGCTGAAAGAATTTCAGAGTTTATAGAATTTTCTTTTGTGAATAAACCTCAGACCAGAACTTTTGTTAGGGCAAAAAACCTGACAGGCGCATTATCCAGAATGGACGAGGCTTTTCCCGTTTTTGTAAAGAGAATTGAGGAGAGTAAAAACAAAAAATAAAACAGTGAAAAATCCGAAGAACTTTCTTCGGATTTTATATTTTAATGATAAACAATATCGTAGATTTCGTCTTTAATTTCCTTTAGATTTTCGGGTTGATAATTGGCAAGCAGCCATAAATTCAAAGAGTTTTTTCCTTCGCCGTAACTTGGCTGAACGTACATTTCATCAATCAGGCTGAAACCGTTTTTCTGGTAGAAAGAATAGCGTCTTTTCGTATCTTCTGTTAAATGCCCGTGTTCTATCTCCAGAACAATTCTTGGATAATTTTCAAAAAGATAACGGGTAATGTGAGATCCCAGTTTCTGGCTTCTGAATTCTTCAAACACTTCAAAATGTTCTACAAAAGCAAAATGGCTGAGTTCCCAGATGATTAAGTAGCCTATATTTTTAGCTTCGTGAAGCACCGAAATTATCTTTACTTTAGGATGCTGGAATAGGGGAGAAAGCTTGTTCCAGTCTCTTCTTTCATCTTCGGGAAACGTTTTGCAGTATGCCTCAAAAATCTCCTGAACTCTGTAATCTTCCGTTGATGTAATCTGCAGAAATTCCATAATTATAAATCAAAAACATTGGGTCTTCTGGTGATAAAAATATCCTTTACCCAAAGTGTGAATGCCAGTCCCAGATAAATTAAAAAGAAAAATCCTGCCGTTGCAAAAGTAGAGTAGATGAAAAAAACTCTCAGTTTAGAAACAGGAATTCCGAGTTTTGCGCCCGTTCTTGTAAGAACGCCAAACCATTCTCTTTCCATTTTATGGCGGATATTGTCAAGCATTTGAAGATTCTTTTAAAATTTTAAATCCAATACCGCAATTTAAGCAATTTTTTTCTTCACAGGAATTTTTAAAATGATAAATCAGGCTTTGCGATTCCAGTGCCGTTTTACACTTCAAGCCCAGCTTTTTCCAATCCGTAATAACTGAATTTTTTTCGGAGGGAAGGTTTTTGTAAAAAAGCAGAATTTCGTCTGCAATTTCTTCGTTATGATATTGATGATAGGTATATTTTAGAGGTAAAATTGTGTTCAAAATAATCAATTCGATAAAATCGCGCGATACAACTTTGGTCTGATTTACCGATGATATTTTCCCGAAATTATAATGATTGTTCCAGTATTTGGAAGCTTTTACATTCTTAAAAATTTCGAAAAGCTCTTCTGTATTTTTAACATGGATGATTTTCGAAAATAAGTTCTGATATGTGAAATAGAGATTTGCCAACTGCGACAAACGGAGCGTAGGAAAATTGGGTGGTCGTAATCTCAGAAATTTAGGATGAAATTTAAGATTGGAAATGTTGAATTTTGCCTTGATAAAATCAAATTCCCGCTTCCAGATTTTCATCGTTTCATCCTCCGGATTTTCCAGCCAGCCGGAAACACCAAAAAATAAAGCTTCCAGTTGGGTTTCGTTTTGCCGGATCTTATTAATGACGGTGAAATCTATGCTTTCCGCAATTTGCCTGAAAATAAATGCATTCACCTTTAATCCGAAAGAATAGGCTAAAGAATGAAATAAGACGGCTTCAAAATTATTTTTAAACTGAGCCAAGTTCATCTCAAATTCTAAAGATTTTTCTGCCAGCTTTTTCAGAACATTTTCTTCGTGAAAGTGAAGCGGAATTTTATTGGGATTAAAAATATTTTCGCAGGGAATAAACTGCGTTCCGCCGATCAGTTTTTCATATTTCCACAGGATATTTTCATCGATATGATCTTTTAATTCTATGGTAGGAATATTTCTGTTTTTCAGTTCCTCAATCTCGCAATCGTTCTGAAAAACGACATGAAGAATTATATTCTGATAGTTTGGATCGTGTGAATGGTTGTGAAAGATCCAGTCGGAAGATTTTACGTGAAGTTCTATGTTCCCTGCAAAAGTAATCTCATTGATCTTTACCTTCGCCGCCAGAAAATCCGGACCGGAATCTGTATTCCATTTCCCGAAGTCTGAAATTTCAACGGGATTGCCTTCAAGATCTTTGAAGTCGAAATGCTTGAACACTTTATAGTTCCAGAGATATTGCAGTAGTTTTTCGGTCATGAGTGTTTACTGCAAATATAGAATAAAAATGATTTGAATGATATTAAGTGTTTGAAAATCATATGAATAATAAAAATTGTTTTACAAGTAATTCAAAACGTATAAATTCTTTCATGGAAAATAATTGTTTGCATGAAAAATATTAATCTTCAAAAACTGGCTGCACAAAAAAGGCTGCATCTTGATGAATGCAGCCACTGTTTTTTATTGCATAAACCTCACAGGTTTTTAAAAACCTGTGAGGTTTTGTAATTCCAATTCCAAATTTTTTCAATATAAAACTATGCTTTGGTAAGTTCACTTTTGAAATTCTCAATAGTGGTTCTGTACATTTCTTCGTAGATCGGAAGAATATTTTTAAGGTCAAATTTTATCGCCTGTTCTTTGGCATTGATTTTCATCTTCGCCAGAAGTTCATCGTTGCTCAGTAGTTTAATCGTGTAATTGCTCATCGCTTCCACATTTCCGATTTCTGCAAGAAAACCTGTTTCTCCCTGAATGTTTACTTCCGGAATTCCTCCCGCATTCGAGCTGATGACCGGAGTATTGGCTGCCATTGCTTCCAGTGCGGCAAGACCGAAACTTTCCTGTTCAGAAGGCAGTAAGAATACATCCGAAAGCTGAAGGATCCTGTAAAGATCATTTACTTTACCCAAAAGACGGATTTTTGAAATCAGATCCGGATTTTCTTCCAGAAACTGGTTTACTTTCTCCATATCGGGACCTTCTCCGATGATGATAAGCTTGGATTTTACCTTTTTCTGAACATTCTTGAAAATCTGCAATACTTCTTCCACACGTTTTACAGGACGCAGGTTGGATACGTGGATCAGGATTTTTTCGTCCGGATTGGCAAACTGTGTTCTCTGGCATTCGTTGCATTCGTCAAATTCAGAATTATCGATAAAATTTGTAATCACCTGAATTTCTTTTTTAATATTAAAGAACTGGAGTGTATCTCTTTTCAGACTTTCCGATACCGAAGTGATCGCATCCGATTGATTGATGGAGAATTCCACGGCGTGTTTGTAACTTGGATGCTGCCCGACCAATGTAATGTCTGTCCCGTGAAGCGTTGTAACCAACGGAATATCATTATTATCTTCCTTCAGCATCTGTTTGGCTGTAAACGCAGCATAAGCGTAAGGAATAGCGTAGTGTGCATGAAGCAGATCCAGTTTGTAGAGATTCACCACACGGTAAATCATCGAGCTCAGCGCAATATCATACGGCTGATATTGGAAAAGCGGATAAGTCTGAACATTTACCCTGTGAAAGAAAATATTCGGATTGGTAATATCTAATCTCGCAGGAAGTGCGTTGCTGATGAAGTGAACTTCATAGCCTTTGTTGGCAAGCGACATTCCGAGTTCTGTTGCTACAATTCCGCTTCCTCCGTAGGTGGGATAGCAAAGTATGCCTATTTTCATTTATTTTTTTTGGTTTTGATGTTGTAAATTTTAGAATTTACACCTTTTATTTTACAATTGCTGGAATGAGATCCATTCCCATTCCTGACTTCAAAGTATCATTTACCAAAACAGGAAGTCTGCCCTGGATTTTTGTTTTTCCATTTAATGCATCGGCTGTTGCATTCATGGAGTCTTCATTGTTTTCATACGAAACCAGAACGGTAGAAACTTTAGAAATATCAATATCCTTCAATGCATAAGCACTTCCGAAAACATTTAGAATCACATTTTGGTTTTTCGTAAGATCGGATAATACTTTTTTTGAAGCGTCTGAGATTTTATATGGTTTGTAAGCCGTAGAATTATCTTTATGGAAACCGACAATCACTGTTGAATTTGCAGGAATAGTAGCAATTTCATTAGCGTTTTTAATTGTAATATTTGAACCTAATCGATTGGCAAACGTCTGATAAGGAGCTTCTTCCAACGGGATGTAATAGATTTGTTTTCCGTTTAATGGAAGCAGTTTTTTTTCATCCTTCAGGAGAGTGATCGCATTTGAATAGAGATTCTGAACTAAAGTTTTATGAGAATCATTATTTAAATCTGAATTGATGTTTTCGGGATTCTTAGGAGTGTATTTTTCAAGTCCTAAAAAGTATTTGGTCAAAAGAATCTTTTTCACACTTTCCTCTACTCTGGACTGTGAAATTTCGCCGCTTTCAATAGCTTTCTGAATTAATTTCTTCCCTTCTGCAACACCCTGAGAAAACAACATAATATCATTTCCTGCTTTGAAGGCCATTGCGTCCAGTTCTCCGGGTTTGTATCTGTTCGCAACAGCGCCCATATTAAGAGCATCGGTAATAATTAACCCTTTATATCCAAGCTTATTTTTCAACAGTCCGGTAATGATGTTTTTAGAAACAGAAGCAGGAATTCCTTTGGTGGTTTCCAATGCAGGAACATATAAATGAGCCACCATAACACCGCCGATTCCCTGATTGATAAGAGCTTTGTAAGGTGCTAATTCAACAGCGTTAAGACGGTCTAAATTGTGAGCAATTAAAGGAAGATCCGCATGAGAATCTGTACTTGTATCTCCATGTCCCGGAAAATGCTTAATCGCTGCTAAAATATTGTTATTCTGAAGTCCGTTCGCGTAAGCTGATGCAGAATTCACCACATTACTTACTTCCGAACCGAAGCTTCTGTTTCCGATAATCGGGTTGTTGGGATTGGTGTTAACATCCACAACCGGCGCAAAATCCCAGTTGATGCCCATTCTGTGACAATCTTCAGCAATTTTAGCCGACATTTTTTCGATTAAATTCTTATCCTGAATAGCTCCTAAAGTCATTGCCCACGGAAATTTGTGCGCCGCAGCGATTCTCTGGTACAATCCCCATTCTGCATCCATCCCGATCATTAAAGGAACTTTAGATTTCTGCTGAAATTCATTTACCAGTGTAATTTCTCTTGCTGCATCATCCTGCATCAGAATTAATCCTCCAATCTTATCATTGGCAACAATATTTCTTACTTTTTCAATTTCACTTTCTCCTCTATTGGTGTAAAGTGCCACAATGAAAAGCTGTCCGAGTTTTTCGTCCTGAGAAAGGTTCTTATAGGTTTTGTCAACCCATTGGTTTGCCTTTTTCAGATCGTCTTTGGAAATGTTTTTAGGCTGATATTGAGCAGATATTTTTGAGCTTGAAAATATGAAAATGAAAAGTGAACTGTAAATAAGCTTCTTCATAATTTTTTGAATAAGAACAAAAATACAATTAAAAAAATGATGAAAACAAAGTTTTTGAAATTTTTGGTATATGATTTGAATACGGATTATAAATAATAAACAACTAAACTTTTATAAAATGAAAAAATTTCTTCCAATCTTAATAATGGCTTTTGTAAGCTTATTTATATTTAGCTGCGATAATAACGATAATACTGTTGGTGATGGGGATACATATCCAAAAATGAGAGATGTTTCCGGAAGTTTTACAAGTTCAAACGGATATTCTTTTACTGTTCCTATTAATATAGAAAGTACAGATGTGGTTTTAGTATACAGAAGAGACCCGGCTGCAAGTAATGCTTGGCAATTAATTCCTAAAACCTATTATCTTTCAGGAGGTAGAGAATTAGATTATAATGCACTTTTCAGTTCTCAGAATCTTGAAATTTACACAGAAGCGAACTTTAACCAAGAAACGATGACATCTTCTGAGATGAGTACTTACCTGAATAGCCAGACATTCAGAGTTGTTTTAGTTCCGGCAAGTCCTGCTAAAAATTCATCTACAGTAGATACAAGTGATTACAATGCGGTAATTAAATATTATAACTTAGATGAATCTAAAGTAATCACTGTTAAAGCAAATTAAGAATATATCTTTTCAGTTTTTTATAATTACAAAAAAGCTCCGGAATTTCTTTCGGAGCTTTTGCTTTTTTATTTATCGCTGTCATCGAGTAAATGACCAAAATAATCTTTCTTTGTCTGTAAATATCCTTTACTTATCTCATTTGCCGGTATCTGCAACGGAACTCTTGAGTTAAGATGAATATTGCTTTCGGTTACGTATTTTACTTTTTCAGGATTGTTGGTAAGAAGATTAATATCTTTTACTCCCAATAAATTCAGTATTTCAATAGCAACACCAAAGTTTCTGTCATCCGCCGGAAGTCCAAGTTTTAAATTGGCTTCTACGGTATCAAAACCTTTTTCCTGTAAAGAGTATGCCTTTAATTTATTGATGATCCCGATGTTTCTTCCTTCCTGACGAAGGTAAATGATAATTCCTCCATTTTCATGGATGTATTTCATCGCAGCATCTAATTGCTGTCCGCATTCACATTTTTTGGAATGGAAAACTTCCCCGGTAATACATTCTGAGTGAAAACGCACGTTTACAGGTTTGGAAAAATCTGTATTTTCTGCAACGATTGCCATGTGAGGCATCCAGTCGTTTTCGTTTTCAGAGAGCGCGATCATTCGGAACGTGCCGTATTCCGTAGGAACGTTGGATTCCGCCTGAATTTTAATCATTAATTCCTAATTGATTTTTTAATTTCTTTTTACAGAATCTTCTATCGCAGAAATGTTGGTTTTTAATCTTACCAGATATCTGTTCAGAACTTCATTGTCGTCCCCTTTAAGATTCTGTCTTAGCTTTTGAATTTTTTTATAGGATTTTTCAAAGTCTTTTATTGCTCTGTTTTTTCCTTGAAGATTTCCTGCATCTATAGCGTAAAGATAATTTTGCAGGCTGTACTTTAAAGTAGTGATTTCGGTATTTAAAGCATTGTTTTTAAACTGTGGAAAAGTAGCAATAAGATTGGATATTTCTGAAGCATTTACATTGTCACCTACATTAACTTCGATGTTATTTTTGGCTCCTTTATCAGAATCTGATCCTTTGGTTTCGCTATAAAAACTATTGGACAACGGAGAAAAATTGGGTTTTTCCGTTGCGCAGGAAGATATTATAATTATTAGTACTCCAAAAAAAATTATTCGTTTCATTTTTGCTGCCCCTTTTGATAAAGGATTGGGTTAAGACTTTCATCATTGTACATTTTCATTTGTTTGTACACTTTCATCTTAACATCTCCGTTCTCGATATCAGTAAGCAACTGATTTATAGAAGTGGAAAGATCTTCATGCTGGGTAAGAAGAACATCCAGTTTGGCTTTACAAGCTGCTCTGTGCTCTTCTGTAGCAGATTCTCTATAGGCTTCCTGCGACATATGATAAACCTTTAATGCCAGAATTGATAACCTGTCTACCGCCCATGCGATTGTTTCAGTATTAATTTTTGCATCAGGTTTAGGAGTAATATTTTCAAACTTTTTCAGAAACCAGCTGTCGATGAATTCTACCAGATCAGTTCTTTTCTGATTGGAAGCATCAATAGTTCTTTTCAGTTGAAGAGCTTCAGTGGGATCTATATTTTCATCTCTAATTATATCTTCCAAATGCCATTGAACGGTGTCAATCCAGTTTTTAGCATACAAAATCCGTTCCAAAGTATCCTTTTCGAACGGGTTATTAATTAGAGTGTTAACGTCATCAGACACGTGATAGTCTTCAATAGCCTGATTGAAGACTTTCCATGCAGTCTCAGTAAAATTCATTGAGTGTGAAGAATTGTTTAGTTGCTCGAAGAGTTATTGTTTGTTGTCTTATTTTCAGAACCCGGTTTGTCCTCTTCTTTTACAGCATCTTTAAATTCTTTGATACCCGAACCTACACCTCTCATCAGTTCAGGAATTTTTTTACCTCCGAAAAGTAAAAGCAGAATGATCGCTACGATCAAAATGTGTTGCCAAGATAATGACAGTATTGTTAATGTATTCATTTCTAAAATTTTTACAAAGTTAGTCTTTTTTTAATAAGAAACCCAACCTAATGGATCTACAGGAGTACTTCCGTTCCATACCTGAAAATCAAGGGTATAGGTTCCGTCAAAATCCTGTCCTACTACTCCGACCGGTGTTCCTGCAGAAACCTGCTGTCCTTTGGAAACACTTACGCCGGAAAGATTGGAATAGATGGTAAAATAATTTCCGTGTCTCAGCATAACGGTTTTTGTTCCGTCGCTGTTTGCCAATACTGAAGATACAGTTCCCGGAAATACAGATTTTGCTCTGGTTCCGGAAGGTACGGAGATTTTTATCCCGTTATTTTCTTCATCAATATTTTTAAATACAGGATGAGGATGTCTCCCGAAACGGTGCGTAATCTGCCCGATTCTGTCTGCAGGATATCCTAATCTTCCTTTATTGTCTGCAAAATTACTTCCCGCAACAGTAGTAACGCCATAATTGGTCATTGCTTTGCTTTCTGCAGCTTTTTTGTCATCCTCTTTTTTCTTTGCTAAAGCAGCTTCTGCGGCTCTTGCGGCAGTTAGTTTATCAGATGCTTCTTTCGCTTTTGCTGCTGCTTCGTCTGATGCTTTCTTCGCGGCTACTTTTCTTGCCTCATCTCTTGCTGTTGCTTCGGAACGGGCTGCTTCCTCATTACGTTTTCTCTCTTCTTCCGCTCTTTTATCGGCTAATTCTCTGGCTTTTCTTGCTTCCACTTCGGCTGCCAGTCTTTCTTTTTCCAAAGCTTCTGCTCTTGCTTTAGCTTCTGCCTCAATTCTTGCTTTTTCTCTTTCAGCCGCTATTTTTGCCAGACGTATTTTTTCTGCTTCTGCTTTTTTTCTTGCTTCCTCTTCTGCTTTGGCTATGCGGATTTCTTCTGCAATAATGCTTCTGATCTGTCCTTCCAAAGCTTTAGACTGAGTCTGCTTCTGTCTTAGTTCAGCAGTAAGTTTAGATTCATTTTTCTTAAATTCTGCAACAAGCTGCTCTTTTTGAGCTCTTTCTGCATTTATCGTTGTTAAATCTTTTTGCTGACTAACCAATAAATTGGCTTTTTCTTTTACAGAGTTTTGTCTTCTTGCAATCGTCTGCTTTATTTTTTCTGCAGCATTGGTAATTTCAGCCGCTTTTTTATCCTGATAATCTGAATATTGCTTTAAATACTGAACTCTTCTTATCGCTTCTCCTAAATTTTTAGCCGAAAGGATAAACGTTACCTTGTTCTGTACTCCTTTATTTTTGTAGGCATTTACCAAAACCTTGGCATAATTGTCTCTTAAAACTTTAAGATCTTTATTCTGACGGTTAATTTCTAACTGACGCAGATAGATATCGTCTTCAATAAATCTTTTTTCCTTTTGGGTATTGGTATAAACTTTTTCTCTTAAAGCCAGTTTTTTATTAACATTATCAAGATAAGCAACAGAAAGTTTAGATTCTGTTCTTGTCTTTGCAAGGTCTGTATTTATTTGTGCAATTTGTTTTTTAAGTTCAGCATTTTGCTTTTGCAGCTGCTCTTTTTTCTGATTCTGCCCTTGGTGGAATCCGAACAGTAAAATACCTATTAAAAAGCTAAATTTTTTAATCATTGAATCTCAATTTTCTTATAACTAGATGGAACAGAATAAGGTGTTTCCATCCTCGAAAAATCAAATTTCGTATTTTCTATTAAAATCTGGCTGTTTTTACTTCCTTTTATAATTATTTTAACATTTTTTGGCAACTTTACATTATTTGGTTGAAGCTCCCAATCACTATATACGATCTGCATGGCATCGTTGGATTTAGCATCCCTCAAATTTACTGTTGTAAGATCAAAATCCTCCGAATATTGCATCATGATTTTATATTCCCTTTCAATATTTTCGGTAGAAATTTTGATGTTGGAAATAGATTCTACAAGATAGCCGTCAGTATTTTTTACGATTTTTGCATTTTTATCGCTTAAAGTGAAAAACGTTCTTCCTTCCAAAAGTTTTTCGAGATTTTTATAATCAATAAAATTAACGTTCAGAAGATTATTCAAATAATCGAAATCCGAATCGATATAGTTTTTGTTGTATTTATCCATCGCTTTAATTCCTTCAGGAGTAATTAATGCTCTTGCTGCATTAAAGAACAGAAAGTCTATTCTTGACCATATTTTTTTATCGGTTTCAATATAAATGATGGCATCAAGCGGACTTACTTTAATGTTGTCTGCGGTTATTTTACTGGTGATTTTAAGATATTCAAACTGTGGATGAAGATAAATTTTCTGATAAAAATCCATTCTGTCTCCAACATGATTTTCTTTTTTGTCAGGATCCTTCATATCATTCACAACGAGACTGTCAACATTCTGAGTTTGTTGCATGGCTGTTTTTCTGGATTTACAGTTAAAAAGAAATACAGTTAAAATAAGTAATGGAATCCACTTTTTCATGCCGGAAAATTTGATAAATTGTTGCAATATTAACGCCAAACCACACAAAATCTTTTGTGTGGCCTGAAGATAATTTATTTATGGTAATATTTAATACTTTCAAAAAATTATTTAGACAAAAAATCCAGAACGGAATAATCTCCCAGAGAAATTTCCCTTGCAACGCCAAAATACTGTGCAGAATTACCAATCATTGAATTGGATAGGTTTCCATGGTTGATTCTTGTATTTTCCTGAATGAGAGAGTTTTCTATATTTGAATTAACGATGATGGTATTGTTCCCTAAAGAAACTCCGGGACCCACTTTTGAGTTTGAAATTTTCACGTTTTCCCCGATAAAACAAGGCTGAATAATCAAAGAATTTTCGATCTGCGCAGAAGCGGGAAAATGAGACATTGCATCTCTTTCGTATTCCAGAATTTTGCTGTTGGTTTCTACGGTTGCGTTTTTGTTTCCGCAATCCATCCAGTCGTTTACTTTTCCAAGCGTGAATTTTGCGCCTTTTGTTCTCAGGTTTTCCAGTGCAGTGGTCAATTGGTATTCACCTCCGTTTTTAATATCATTGTCCATGATATAATTAATTTCATCCATCAGTTTTTCGGCACTGTTGAAATAATAAATACCGATAATCGCAAGATCCGAAACGAAAGTCTGAGGTTTTTCCACAAAATCTGTAATGAAACCGTAGTTATCCAGTTTTACCACTCCGAAAGCAGAAGGATCTTCTACACTTTTTACCCAGATTACCCCATCTGAGTTTTTATCTAAAACAAAATCTGCACGGAATAATGTATCTGCAAAAGCAATTACTACATCTCCTGTCATGGATTGTTCTGCACATTTAATGGCATGAGCCGTTCCAAGCGGATCATTCTGATAGTAAATACTTCCTTTTGCTCCCAGTTTTTCGGCAATCTGAATAAGAGATTTTTCAATCTCAGGACCAAAATCTCCAATGATAAAAGCTACTTCTTCAATAGTTTCCCCCGCAACTTTAGCAATATCTTCCACCAATCTTTGTACGATCGGTTTTCCCGCGATCGGAATAAGAGGTTTTGGTACAGTCAGTGTATGTGGACGTAATCTGGAACCGCGTCCAGCCATAGGAACAATAATTTTCATAAATTATATAAATATGTTTTTTTGTTAGTTCTAATTTTTTATAAATATAGCAATAAAACCTTTGAGTGGAATAGTATCGCTAAGAGTTTTAAAGTTTTGTCTGGTGCAACGCAGAATCCGGTATAAGCAAATTAAGAGCCAGATTTATCTTTTTATTTTAGAAAGAAGCATGTCTTTTTCGGAATAGATTAGAATGCCGGTAAAAGTTATAAATAAAGCATTACTGAATAAAATATCATAATTGAAATATTTAACAATAATGAAGCTGAAAGCTCCCAATAATATCAGAAAGAATGACATTTTTTTCATTCTGTAAGGGATAGGATAATATTTTTGACCAAGTAAATAAGAGACGATCATCATAATAGCATAAGCCCCGAAAGTTGCCCAAGCAGAGCCCAACATACTGTGATAATACTTTAATGCCAAAAGATTCAGGGCAATATTTATTCCGGCTCCGAACCATGAAATAAAGGTTCCTACACTGGTTTTGTCCGTTACTTTATACCATGTCGAAAAATTATAATAAATTCCAAAGCAAAGGTTTGCTACAACAATAATCGGGATGATATCTATTGCAATCCAATAAGACTGATTGGGGATAAATACACTTTTCAGCCAGGAAATGTTGGCAATAATTCCTAAAGCAACCACACAGGCAAAAAATGCAAAATATTCGGCTACTTTAGCATAGGTTTTTTTAGCGTCTCCTTTATCCATTTGTTTAAAAAAGAAAGGCTCGATTCCCATTCTGTAAGCGGTTACAAATAATGTCATTAGTACAGCTAATTTGTAGCATCCTCCATAAGCTCCTGCTTCTTCATCGGAAATAAGACCTCTTTGAATAGATTTATCAAAATTTTCATTCACCATGAAAGCAAGACCAGCCAGCATCAACGGAAATGAATATTTAATCATTCTGCTAAATAAAGAAGTCACAAACTGAAATCTTACCTTTAATATAATAGGAAACAGTAATAAAAATCCTAAGGCACTTCCTGCTAAGTTACTGAAGAAAGGGAAATCTACGTTTTGATCCAATCCAAAGCTTTTAGATACATTTTCGGGGATCCAGAAGAATAGTGCTGCTGTAAAAATTGCCTGAAACACAGATTGTACAATTCTTACTGCAGAGTATTTTATCGGTTTATTATGAAAACGAAGCCATGCAAAAGGAATTACCAGAAGATTGTCAAAAAAAGCAATCATTGCAAACCATTTTATGTATTCCGGATTATTATGATAACCAGCATAATCTGCAATCGGCTGATTGAATAAATAACATAAAGCCAAAAAAAGACTGGAGGTTGAAAATAAAAACCAAAATGAGGTATTAAATGTTTTCTTCTCATTATCCTCTTCAGCAGAAAATCGAAAATAAGCAGTTTCAAAGCCAAAAGAAAGGATGATATTCACAAAAGAAATCCATGCATAAAGCTGTGTGAAAATTGCAAAACCTTCGTTGGGAATTTTATAAATCAAAAGTGGATTTAGGATGAATAAAATAATTCTTGGCGCTATAGCTCCAATTCCATAGATAATTGTCTGTCCTAATAATTTCTTATACAACGTGTGAAATTTTATGCAAATGTAAATATTTAGAAATTGATTTTTTATCAGCCGCATTAAAATTCATTCATAAACCTTAATTTTGAAGAACTTTGTCAAAGTTTTAAACTTTGACAAAGTTGGAAGCATGGCTCCATCTCTAATTTGTAAAAAAAGTAAAAATGAAAACCTTAATCAAAAATGTAAAAATCGTCAACGAAGGAAAGATCGTTGAAGGTGATATTTTAATTGAAAATGATTTAATTTCCAAAATAGATTCCCAGATTTCCGAAGAAGCAGACCGGATTATTGATGGCGGTGGAAAATATCTTTTACCGGGTGTTATCGACGATCAGGTTCATTTCCGTGAACCGGGTTTAACGCACAAAGGAGATATTGAGACAGAATCCAGAGCAGCCATTGCAGGAGGAACAACCAGTTTTATCGAACAGCCCAATACTGTTCCGAATGCGGTAACACAGGAGTTGTTGGCTGATAAATATGAAATTGCCTCTCAGAAATCTTACGCTAATTACGGTTTCATGATGGGCGGAACCAACGATAATCTGGAGGAAGTTTTAAAAACGAATCCCAGAAATGTTCCTGGAATTAAATTGTTTCTAGGTTCCTCCACCGGAAATATGCTGGTTGATAATCCTGAAACTTTAGAAAAAATCTTCAGCAATACAAAAATGCTCATTGCGGTTCACTGCGAAGATGAAGCAACGATCAAAGCAAATACGCAAAAATATCTGGATGAATATGGGGAAGATATTCCTGTAGAATTTCATCATTTGATAAGAAGTGAAGAAGCCTGTTATAAATCTTCATCCAAAGCCATTGAATTAGCAAAAAAAACAGGAGCAAGGCTTCACGTTTTTCATTTGTCAACGGCAATAGAAACGGAGCTTTTCAGGAACGATATTCCTTTAAAAGATAAAAAAATTACCGCAGAAGTTTGTGTTCATCATTTAACATTTACCAATGAAGATTATGAAACCAGAGGCGGATTGATCAAATGGAATCCTGCCGTAAAAACCCAAAAAGACAAAGACGGACTTTGGGAAGCATTACTGGACGACAGAATTGATGTGATTGCAACGGATCATGCACCTCACACTTGGGAAGAAAAACAGAATCTGTATACAAAATGTCCTTCAGGAGCGCCTTTGGTTCAGCATTCTTTGGTGGTGATGCTTGAAAATTATAAGAACGGAAAAATTTCTTTAGAGAGAATTGTTGAGAAAATGGCTCATAATCCTGCCATTTTATTCAGAATTGAAAAAAGAGGTTTCATAAGAGAAGGCTATAAAGCAGATCTTGTTTTGGTAGATTTAAACGAAAACTGGACAGTCGAAAAAGAAAATATCCTCTACAAATGCGCTTGGAGTCCGTTGGAAGGAATGAATTTCCATTCTAAAGTCACCCATACTTTTGTCAACGGAAATCTGGTTTACGAAAACGGAAAAATCAATGAACAGAAATTCGGGGAGCGTTTGCTTTTTGAAGTTCAGGAATAAGATCGACATAACCGATATCAATAGGAGCGGGCTTTAGCCCGCTTTTTCATTATTAATAACTTGAATTGGCTTTAGCCGAAACTTATCCCAAAGTTCGGATAAAGTCAATTTTTTATTATGAATATTTAGATCAAATTCAGGCTGATTAAGAGTGGAGACAAAAAAATCATTTCTCAGAAAAGCGAAAACCAATTCCATGAAGATTCTCAATGGAAATATTTTCTTCATCGGAAAAAACTTTTCGCAGTCTTGAAATAAAAACATCAAGGCTTCTTCCCATAAAATAATCATCATCGCCCCAGACTGCTTTAAGAATGTCCTGTCTTTTGAGAACAGTATTTTTATTACGGATAAAAAATAACAACAGTTCAGATTCTCTTTGAGTAAGTGTTACTGTGCTTTCCGAATTGTGTAAGGTGTAATTGTTCGGATCGAAATCATAGTTTCCGACCTTGTATTTTGTTGGTGCAGATTCTTTTTTCTTAGATCTTCTCAGGAAGACTTCAATTTTAAGGATAAGCTCTTCAATGCTGAAAGGTTTTACCAGATAATCATCCGCTCCGATTTTCAGTCCTTTGATGCGGTCTTCCTTCAATGCTTTGGCAGAAATAAAAATAATAGGAATTTCAGCATCTTTTTCTCTGATATTTTGTGCAACCTCAAAACCGTTCATTTCCGGCATCATGATATCCAGAAGACAGATGTCGAAACTTCCTCTGTTAAAAGCGTCCAAAGCCGATTTTCCGTCAGAATAGCAGGAAATATCATAATGATTTTCCAGACTGTCCTGAATGAGGAACGCAATGGTTTTGTCGTCTTCGGCGTAGAGAATTTTAGATTTTTCCATGATTACAAATATTCTTTACAAAGGCAGAAACAGAGTGGTGGTAATTCCTTGATGGCTGTTGTTTTCAACAGAAATCTTCCAGTTATGCTGTTGTACAACCTTTTTTACATAAAAAAGTCCCAGTCCGAAACCGTTTACCGCATCGCTTTTTGAAGTGTTTACCCTGTAAAATTTATCAAAAATATGAGGAAGGTTTTTCGCAGGAATCCCGATTCCGTTGTCTTTGAACTTTAAATATAAACCTTTTGTGTTATTTAAAGAAGAAATAATAATGTGTGGTTGGGTTTCACAGTATTTTATGGAATTGTCCAGAATATTGTAAATGATATTGCTGAAATGAAATTCGTCGGCTATAACGGAAATATTATCATCAATAGATAATTCAATCGAAATGTATTCATTCTTCTGTTTCACGGTTTCTGCAATTTCCTGAATGAAAGGCTTTAAAATAATTCTTTGCGGTTTCAGAGACAATCCTGAAGCATCATTTTTGGCAATATTCAGTATTTTTTCAATATGACTATTCAGTTTGTGGCTCTGATCCGTGATGATGGAAGTATACGTTTGTAATTTAGGGTTTTCCTTGATCTGTTCCTGCTTGGTTAAAGCTTCTGAAGCCAGCAATATCGACGAAAGAGGCGTTTTGAATTCATGTGTCATATTATTGATGAAATCCCTTTGCAGCTCCGAGAATTTTTTCTGCTGAATAATGGTATAAATGGAATAAACATACACCAGAAGAATGATAATCAGGGCAAAAGTAAGAAGATACCAGAAACGTAACGAACTGATGAGATACGTGGTTTTATCCGGAAAACGGATGGAAAAATAATACACCAGATTTTTATGCTTCGGAAATTTAATCACTTTTTCATTCGGGCTTTCCTGATGTTTGGATACGAATTTTCCGTAGATCATCTGATCGCTGTGGCAGTTGTATAATGCGTAGACATAATCGGTATTGATCTGGAAACGTGTAAATTCAGTTTTCAGGTAATGTTCCAGAACTTCAGGGTGAAATTCATTGTTAATGTTTACCACATAATAATCATTGGAAATGTTCTGAACAGGACTTTCGGTAAAGGAGGTTTTTCCGCCGGAAAGTTTTTCAACCACTTCCAGTAAAGCAATATTTACCGTCTGGTTGAATTTCTTGTCTTCAAGATTATAAGCTTGTCGTGTCCACAAAAGCTGTGCTATCAGAATTCCGATAATAGCAACAAAACCAAGCGTTATAATAATATTGAGTTTCTTTATTTCCATTTTACAGGAACAATAATATCCAAAAATATCTATTAATTTCTGATCATTAACAACTTATTAACAAATGTTTGAGACCGGTTAACAGGATTAATATAAATATTCATCTTACATTTGTGAAAACAAAAATAAATCGGTTTTTTTTAATTATTAAAATTTATACTCATGAAAAATTTAAAAATTTCAGCATTATTAGCAGTTTTGGCATTTTCTCCGTTTTTTGCAAATACACTTCCGACTGACAATAATCCGGTTGTAAGAATTCTTGCAGACGTTACATGGAAATCAGAATCTATTGATGTTGGAAATATTCCTCAGGGAAAACCAAAAACCATCAGATTCGAATTTACAAATACTTCAAAGAAGCCTATCATTATCGAAAATGTAGCGCCTTCTTGCGGATGTACAACTGCGGATTATACAAAAACGCCTATTCTTCCGGGTAAAAAAGGATTTGTAGAAGCTAGCTACAACGCTGCTGCAGCGGGTCCTTTCATGAAAACAGTGAACGTTACCACAAGCGACAGCAAAACTCCAAAGACCCTTTCTTTTAAAGGTACAGTTGTTGCTTCTTAATCTGAATAAATTTAATCTTGTTCAATATAAAACAGCCCGACAATTTCTGTCGGGCTGTTTTTGATTTAAAATCTGTTTAAACTAATTTCAGAATTAACCACAAAAGGCACAAAAGACAATGTTAAAGCGTTAAAGCTAATTTCAATAATATTCAAAGCGCTCAAAAGAATAAAAATCAAAGATTTTTAAAAACTATTGTGAACTTTTTCATTTATAATGATCAGCTTTAAATAAAAGTTTAGTCATCTTTTGTACCTTTTGCGGTTAAATAAAAAGTTTGAACAGGCTCAACTTCTAACGGTGCGAAACAATAATTTTTCTGCTCATTTCTTCAGAATCTGTATTAATTTTCAACAAATAATTTCCTTCAGGAATTCCCGAAACATTAATTTCAATACGGTTGGAAATTGGTTTTTCTGACGAACTGTAAATCACTCTTCCGCTCATATCCATTAACTGATACTTTATATTTCCGGATATTCTGCTTTCAAATTCTACATACACAAACTGGCTTGCCGGAATTGGATAAATCTTAATTCCTTTGTCGGAAACCACATTCGATGTTCCCAAAGTTGAGCATACTGCATTCGCTTTTTGAGAATTTTTAATCACATCCACTTTCTGATTTCCCGTAACGTAATAATCCAGTTCCGAAGTAATCATAAGACTCGTACTCGCGCCAAGCCAATCCTGAAGAAGCGAAGCAAAAATCTGTCGGTAATCATATCTTCTTTGATTTTGGTTGTAGTAATAACTTGTCTGGTTGGTAAACACAGGATGATCTCCCAAAATTCCTGCGGCTGCGGCGTTTCCAACTACGAAAAACGGAGCAAGATCTCCATGATCGGTTCCCACACTTCCGTTTTCGCGAACCTGTCTTCCAAATTCACTGAAAGTAACCGTCATTATTTTATCTGCAATACCCAACTGCTGAATATCTGCCTGAAAAGCGGCAACAGAATTGGAAATATCAGCCAATAGATTCGCATGGGTTCCCAAATGCGTACTTCCCGTCTGTACCTGGCTCACGTGAGTGTCAAATCCGCTTAGATTCACCTGAAAAATCTTGGTCTTGCTGCCTCCTTTAATCATTCTTGCCACTGTTTTCAGTTGTTTTCCCAAAGACGAATTAGGATAAGTTGTGGTTGAATTGTTTCCGGCGTTGAAAACCTGCATCACACGGTCATAGTACGCATCCATACTCGTGGCAACTCCTTTTATATAATTTAGAAGATCATTATATTCAGAATTCATTAAATTTAAATTGCTGAAAACACTCGACTGAAATCCGGTCATGTTGTATTCGATATTTTTCTCTGTTGTATGCTCATAAAACAGACACGGATTGAGATTTCCCATCTGTATAGCAAGCGGATCAGGATTCAGTGTAGTAGGATTTCCTGCAAGTCCCGGATATAACCCGCCAAGATATCTTCCGAAAATACCGTCGAGAAGATCTGAGTTTGTAGTTCCGTCTTTCCCTGCAAACATTAAATTTTCTGATCGGAAATGCGAATAATTCGGGTTCGGATAGCCAACTCCGTTCATTAAAAGCAGTTTTCCGGAATCATACAGATTTTTAAAACCTGTCATAGAAGGATTAAGACCTACAAGTTTACCCGAAGATACCGTACTGTCTAACGGAATATAACTTCCTGTTCCTGAACTTTCAATTTTTATATTGGGACGCAATGCTGCATAGGTACTGTATTGGCTGATCGGGATCACCGTATTCAATCCGTCATTGGCTCCTGCAAGTCTCAGAATAACCAAAGAGCGATCGTTAACCGTATCACAATTCAGTTGAAAATCCAAAAACTGATTCATAAACCTCGAAGGCATTCCGTTAAGATAAAACGGAGCTCCGACTCCCGCAAGAGATATTAATTTTAAAAAATCTTTTCTGTTCATGATCTTAAATTATTTGGAATTCTGGAGATTTAATGATGGCTTTTACCAGTCTGTCGATCGGAATCTTTACATTATTGGCATTTCCTGTACTGAGGTAGTTATTCCATTCATTCTGCCAGTTGATGGTACTTAAATTATTCAGAAAAATACCTTTGAAATAATCATAACGGGTTCCGTCCGGAACTTCCACAAACATCATCTGAAGAAATTCTGTTACCAGAGTATCTGCATTGGCGGGATTAGAAAAATATCCGCTGTCTTTTACAAAAGAGGCATTATTCAGTTTAAATGTGAAGCCGTTGTAGGTAAGACCGTTAATGAGATAATCAATCGTATTGTTATACCGTATTCTCAGAGATGATGTTGTGATCCAGTTTTTATCGTAATTTGGGCTGCTGTAATATCCTGCATATCCGTTTACCGACTGCGGATTAAAAACAGGCATTCCCATATTCGAAGAATAATTATTCACTACGTTCATCAGACTGTGTATTGCCGAAGGATTCGTATTGTAAAGCGGAATCTGAAGATTCAGCAGAGAAAACATATGGAGATAAAGCTCAACCGGATTTCTTACAATGTTTCCAATCGTCTGATCTCCCGTAATATTGTCTTCCTCATCATAAAAATGTTTACTTTTAAGAAGCGTGGTGAGAGCAGGAATAATATTGTAATTGTCTGCTTTCAGAGATGCTGCTAAAGGAACAATAATATCATTTTCTATCTCTGTGGTAATTAATCTTCCCACAAAATAACGGTACATTCTTCTGCAATACGCTTTTGCCGTTTCATCCTGATTAAAAACCATGTTAATGAAATTCTGAAGTTCGGCTTTAATCGTTGCGTCTGTATTTCCTCCCGAAATTGCCTGATTTCCGAAAGCTGACGAAAACGTTTTGGTTCCTGTATCGTGTGTGTTTACTTTTACCTGACCTGTCGGAATATTCGTTGCCGGATCCAGAGAATTAAGTCTTGCTGTTTTATCCAGATGTACCGATGAAGTCAGGGAGAATCCTGTTAAAACTCTTGCCGCCTGTTGTACATCTGTTTCCGTGTAATTGGTATAATTTCCCGTAGCAATCTGCGGTCCTTTTAAAATCGTAAACAATTCCAGAAATTCCCTTGCATAATTTTGATTGGGACTTGTGCTCAGATTCACATTATTATTCAGGAAAATAAGCATTCTCGGATTCTGTGTTATTCTGAAAGCCAGTTCTTTAAGACTTCCATTCGCATGAAACCTGAGAAGCTCTTTATAGTCATAATTTGTCCAGAAAGAAGCATTATCATCCGTTACAAAAAGAACATGAAGAAAATAAGCAATTTTGTGCTGTGCAGAAGGATCCTTCAAAGCACTGTAAAGCCACCAGTAAAGATCGTTTCTCACGCTGTTTGCCGTACTTTGGGTATCGGTAATCGTAGGATTTGCTGCCGTCGGGACAATTGTTTCACCCACATTATTCAGCGGAGAAGGCGGAACAGGATTACTGAACGTAAATAATTCTGCAAGTGCCTGTTGCGGAGTTTTGGTCGCAAAATCCAGAACTTTAGCCTTTGTAATGTTGTAAGTGGTGCGTCTGAGAAGATGATAAGCATTCGAAAATCCCAGAACTGTGGTTTTAGGAGTAAGACTTGGCATAATTATGCTTTATTTTGAACAAATGTACAATTTTAATGAACTAAATGTAATTTTTTAAACCAATTATAAAGATTAAATTTAATATATATTGAAAAAGTTTCATTTTTCGTTTTGTTTGGGAGACTTCAGTATTCTGTCTGATTATTCTATATCCTGCATAGCTTTTTACTCTGCCAAAACAAATATTTATAGTAAATTTACTACGTAACGTAATCTATTAAAACTAAATTATGAATCTTTATACACAGCCGATGCTTCGTGAAGGAGCTTTAAAAGATAAAGTAGCTATTGTAACAGGAGGAGGAAGCGGTCTCGGTAAGGCAATGACCAAATATTTTCTTGAATTAGGCGCAAAAGTAGTCATCACGTCCAGAAACCTCGAAAAACTACAGGGAACTGCAAAAGAACTGGAAGAAGAAACAGGCGGAAAAGTTCTTTGCGTAGCATGTGACGTAAGAAACTGGGATGAGGTAGAAGCCATGAAAGAAGCAACGCTAAAAGAATTCGGAAAAATTGATATCCTGCTTAACAATGCTGCCGGAAACTTCATTTCTCCTACAGAAAGACTCACCCATTCTGCTTTTGATGCTGTTCTGGATATTGTACTAAAAGGAACAAAAAACTGTACCCTTTCCGTGGGAAAACACTGGATCGATTCCAAAACTTCGGGAACGGTGTTAAATATCGTAACGACTTATGCATGGACAGGTTCTGCGTATGTCGTTCCTTCGGCTTGTGCAAAAGCAGGCGTTTTGGCAATGACGAGATCTTTGGCGGTGGAATGGGCAAAATACGGAATCCGTTTCAATGCCATTGCTCCGGGACCATTTCCTACAAAAGGAGCATGGGACAGATTGCTTCCGGGAAATCTGCAGGAAAAATTTGATATGAGAAAAAAAGTTCCTTTAAGAAGAGTAGGAGAACATCAGGAACTGGCAAACCTTGCGGCTTACTTAGTTTCAGATTATTCAGCTTATATGAATGGTGAAGTCGTAACCATCGACGGTGGAGAATGGTTGCAGGGAGCAGGTGAATTTAATATGTTGGAAGATATTTCGCAGGAAATGTGGGATGCTCTCGAAGCCATGATTAAAGCTAAAAAATCAAATTAATTTTTAGATTTTAATGTTTTCACTGTCATTCTGATCGGAACGAAGTGGAGTGAAGAATCTCTAAAAAAGAATATTTAGATTTCTCCTTCGTCAGAATGACAATGTGTATAAAAATTTATTTGGATATACTTTATTTATCATGCTTGGATTTTAACCACGAAGAGCACTAAAGATTTCATAAGGAACACAATAGTTGTGAGCTTTGTGGATAACCTTAGTGTACGTTGTGGTAAAAAAATAATAATGATTACAGTGAGCAACATTTAATTATAACATATTGCGGATAATCAGAAAAATTTAAATTGTTTTCTAATTTAAAAAGAAAAAAATCCTTTAAATAAAGCAAAAAGTAGATTCTCAATGGGGAATCTACTTTTTTTATTTGGGTGATTTTACGGTTGAAATTTAGGTGAATTACTGAGATATCTCATCACGCACGACTATAAATTTGCAGTATCAATTTTTAATAACCTAAACAACCAAACATGGAAACATTAAAGTCGGTGTTGGAAGCGAACCACACCAAGAAAACAAAAAGTGAATTAATTGATTTGTTAACAGGACTGGAAAAATCTTTAAGTCCCGCAGTTTACGAAAAAGTTTCAGGTATTGAAACTTCCGAGCTTTCTTCCCTTTCCAACAAAGAATTGGTAAGCATTATTGAAGACTTCAAGAAAAATTACGATGAGAAGTGGGAAAAATCTTTCGCAGCCGTTTCTTCAGAAATCATGAGAATGATGGCAGGAAGAATGGCGGCAGATGATCAGGTTTTCAAAACTTCAGGAGCCGAAAGTGCAGATTTTGCAGCAGAATTGGGAAGCATCGATTTTGCAACCATCATCGGAGGTCCTTTGGATGCGTGTGTAAAAGCACAGTCGAATGCATCAATCAGCACAGTAAATTTCATCAAAGAAGTAGGATTCGAACAGGATGGAAGTGACAGCAAGCTTCGTATGGCGGAATTCAAGTACAAAAAAATGGGACCAAACCCAGATTTTGATCCGGCAGAACCCGAAAGTTCCACCAATCCTAAAGAAACAATGAACGATGTTGAAATTTCAGTTCCTTTCATTGCATTACTAAATGTTCCGAGCTTCAGAATTGAAACCTGCGAAGTGGATTTCAATGTAAAATTAAATTCTACTTACACCAAAGATGTAAGCGATGAATTCGGGATCACTGCGGGAGCTTCAGGAGGTTTCGGACCGGTGAAGTTTAAAGTGGATGTTTCTTACAAAAGAACTTCTGCAACAGGAATTAAAGTGGAAAAAGAATATTCTCTGGGCGTAAAAGTAAGAGCAACCAACGACGAAATGCCTGCAGGATTGGAAAAAGTTTTAGGATTACTTGCACAATAAAAACCCTTTACGAGAAATGATTAAATTATCAGATTACCTGGATTATCTCAACAACGAGATAATTCAGGCTCGTAAAAAAGCAGACGAAAATGCGGTAATGATCGCAAAAGAATATGCTAAACACGAGTATTTAAAGTTTTTTAAAGTTCCAAGATATTCGCTTCCGAGTGTAAAAATGGATATTCCCATCAAAATCACGGATATTGATGCAGATTCGAAGTACAATTTCAAGTACAGCGAAGATCAGCTTGTGGAAGATGTTAACAAAAAAATCCGCCTTGTCAATAAAGAGAAAAACCTCAACATGACGGAGATCAGCAAAAAACAGCTTCAGACCAAAGAATTTACCAGTCTTTTTAAAGCACTTGAAACCGGAGACCAGAAATTTGGTAAAAAACCTTCTGTGGAATTGCTTAAAGTTGATCTCAGACAGAATGTTAAAAGTTTAAATTCCGGAATTTTTCGCGTGCAGGAGGGAAACGGCGAAGAGGAAGTGAATGAGCTGAAAGAAATTTTTAGCAATGCTTTGCTGAACAGATTCAGCCTTGTGAATTCTAAAATCAATAACATCTACATCGATCCCAATACCAACTCTGCGGAAGATAAAGACAAGCTTTTCGTCAATCTTCATGTGGAAATGGAAGACGAAGGAATCAGAATCGTCTCTTTTAAAGACAAAGACGGTAAAGAAGTCGAACAGATAATTTTTGAGTAATGCAGGAACTCGTTCATCACACGATACAGAAAATTCAGGGATTGCTTGAGCATTTTAATAAAGTTCAGGAGCTTTATCTGTCGAAGTCTTTCGATTTTGATGCGCAGTTTGAGGAATTTCTCTACGAATTTTTAGATTACCTGAAAACCAAAGGAAATACCACGTACGAATCCGAAGTTTTAAAAGTTATGAACATGATTTCCACTGTAAAAAGAGGGTTTAATCCTGTTCAGATGGAAAAAATAGCTTCGGGAAAACGTGAGCTGACTTGGGGATTTTCGTTCAGCGCAATGGAAAGTGTACACAAGTTTTTAATGGAAATGTATACCAAAGAGCATAAAAAACTGGATGAAGCAGAAGAAATTTTATCAGGATTAATTGTTTCTCTCTATCAAAACGGAATACTGAACGACGAAATCGTGAAAAGTCTCGCCAATGTACCTAAAATTGAAGACTTCTGGAATTCTTTAATCAAACAAAACACTCAGATTGCCGGAATTAATAAAAAACTCAGATTACAGATGATCTCGGAAGACATTTACCTGCTTCTTGAAAAAGTTCTTTTAAAATTAAACTAATCTGTAATAATTTAAAATCTCTGTGTTTCTTAATTTAAGTGAAATCGAAGATCCGACGTAGCCAAACACCTTTGTGAGCCTTAAAAGCAATTAGTTGTAAAAAAAACTTAGTGCCCTTTGTATTAAAATTAAAAGGCGAATAATAGATTTAAAAACAAAACCCATGGAAAAAGAAAGATACATTGTTGTTCTCGAAGATCAGCATAAAAATTCCCTCAAAAAAGTGGAAAACGAACTGGATGTAAACATTACTTCATCAGAATTTCTTTCTGCGGAAAACCGTTCCTACGATGTTATTGATGAAGATAACGGAGTTCTCTACAAAAATCTGGGTGTTCTTGTGGTTGAAAATATGGATGAAGCACAGCTGAAAAGCGCTGTGAAAAACGATTCTAACCCGATCGTTTATTTTGAAAAAGAAAGAGATTTTTTTTCGGCGGATGAACTCTCCATCATCAGTGAACTGAAAAAGCAGTCCGCAGAGATTGCAGACAAAATCACCGAGCTGGAAAAATACATTATAAATAAACCGTTACCGCAGAAACCTTTAGTGGAAATGGAATGGGGACTCAAAGCTTTGGGTCTCGGAAATTCTTTATACACAGGAAAAGGTGTTGATATCTGTATTCTGGATACAGGACTAGAACTTTCTCATCCCGATTTTTTCGGGAGAAATATAGAAGGGAAATCCTTTATTGCCGGAGAAGATTGGAACCGCGATCCCAACGGTCACGGAACCCACTGTGCAGGAGTTGCAACAGGAAATATAAGACTGGACAACGGAAAACGGTACGGAATCGCAAAAGATGCCAATTTAAAAATTGCAAAAGTGCTTTCCGATGCAGGAAAAGGAACCACAAGCAGCGTTATTGATGCGATAGACTGGGCAATTACAAAGAAATTCAGAATTCTGTCCCTTTCACTCGCTTCTCCCGTTCTGCTGAATGAAGCACCTTCTCCGCTTTTTGAAACCATAGGAGCAAGAGCTTTGGAAAACAACTGCATCATTATTGCAGCGGCAGGAAACGACAGCAACAGACCGGCTGTTCCCAAACCTGTTTCAATGCCAGCAAACTCCATGTCGGTAATGGCAGTCGGAGCGATTGACGGACAAATGAAAGTGGCTAAATTTTCCAACGCGGGCTTAAATCCTTCAACCGGAGGAAACGTCAATATCTGCGCTCCCGGAGTCGATATCATCAGTTCTTATCCCAAAAATTCTAAGAATAAAACCGGCAATTATTACGCAATGAGCGGAACAAGCATGGCAACACCGCATGTTTCAGGGCTTATTGCCTTATATATGGAACAGTTTCCCGAAAAATCGGCAAAAGAAATCTGGGAACTTGTTGAAACGAAGGCAAAACCCATCGAAGGTTTGAAATACAGAGACATCGGAAACGGACTTATACAGATATAATGATGAAAACATACTTAGCAGTTCTCAAAAAAGATACAGATATCAGACAGCTTGAAAAAGAACTGAAAAAAAACAATGTAAGATTGTCTGCCCACTACAAAACCATCGGAGTCGTAAAACTCGAAAGCGAAAAGCCGGTTTCCGATAAAGATTTTGAGCAGTATTTCCTTTTTGTGGAAGAAGACAAAGAAATTTAACAAGATAAATGAAGACATCAGACTTTTCTGTCCGGAGAAGTCTTATTTTTGTTTACTTTGTTAAATTAAAAATAGTACTATGAACTTCAAAATTCCAACCCTTGTTTCTGCGCTTGCCGTGATGTTCTTTTCACAGTCTGCTTTGGCTCAGGAAGCCCCGAAATACAGCTACGTAGAAGCTTTTAAACCATTTTTCTATACACAGACAGGTACGCCTACAAGATCCGCAAGCGGACAGCCGGGACACGAGTACTGGCAAAATTCGGCAAGTTACAATCTCGATGTAAGCCTTAATGAAGCCAAAAACGAACTTACAGGAACTGCAGAAATCACTTATACAAACAACAGTCCTGATAAATTAGGGTTTTTATGGCTGCAGCTCGACCAGAATTTATTTGCAAAAGATTCAAGAGGAAATGCAGTCGTACCGACTTCGGGAAGCCGAAACGGAGCGCACGGTGAGGAATTTGACGGCGGTTACAAAATAAAATCGGTAAAACTGGACGGAAAGGATGTGAAATATACGATTACTGATACCAGAATGCAGATCGATCTTCCAGCAGAACTGAAAGCGATGGGAGGCGTCGCAAAAATTAAAATTGAATATTCTTTCCTTTCTCCAAAATACGGTTCTGACAGAATGGGGATTCAGGATACGAAAAACGGAAAGATCTTTACGATGGCGCAATGGTATCCGAGAATGTGTGTGTATGATGATGTCATGGGATGGAATACGCTGCCTTATCTTGGTGCTTCGGAATTTTATCTGGAATACGGAGATATTACGGCAAACATTACCGTTCCTGCCAATCATTATGTGGTGGCTTCAGGAGAATTACTGAATTCAAAAGAAGTGTATTCCAAAGAAGAAATCAGCCGGTGGGATCAGGCAAAAAACAGCGATAAAACAGTGATGATCCGTTCTGAATCTGAATTAGGAAAAAATAATTCCTCAGGAACAAAAACATGGAAATTTAAAATCAATCAGGCAAGAGATTTTGCATGGGCTTCGTCTCCGGCATTTATTCTGGATGCAGCAAAAATTAACCTTCCGAGCGGAAAAAAATCTTTGGCAATTTCCGCTTATCCAGTAGAAAGTGTAGGGAAGGATGCATGGAGCAGATCTACAGAATACACAAAAGCGGCGATTGAGCATTACTCTGCAAAATGGTACGAATACACGTATCCGGCTGCAACCAACGTAGCAGGAAACGAAGGCGGAATGGAATATCCGGGAATTGTTTTCTGTCACATGGATTCCAAAGGCGGCGATCTTTGGGGTGTTACAGATCATGAATTCGGGCACAACTGGTTCCCGATGATTGTGGGTTCCAACGAAAGATTGTTTGCATGGATGGATGAAGGATTCAATACATTCATCAACGAACTTTCTACGGAAGCTTTCAACAAAGGAGAGTATTACGAAAAGAAAAATATTGCGCAGATGAGCGGATATATTATGAGTGACGGTTTTGAACCCATTATGGTAGGTCCCGATAATATGAAAGAAAACAGCATCGGAGCTTTGGCGTATTTCAAACCGGGAATGGGACTGCAAATCTTAAGAGAATCTATTTTAGGACCTGAAAAATTCGACAAGGCATTCAGAACCTATGTTGAAAGATGGGCTTTCAAACATCCTACCCCTTGGGATTTTTTCCACACGATGGAAAATGTGTCGGGTGAAGAGCTGAACTGGTTCTGGAGAGGCTGGTTCATCAACAAATGGAAAATCGATCAGGGCATTAAAAATGTAAAATACGTTAACGGAGACTTTAAAAACGGAGCCCAGATCACGGTTGAAAATATCGGACAGTTACCAATGCCGACCAATGTTCAGGTTAAATTTAAAGACGGAACGCAGCAGATGGTAAAACTGCCGATCGAGGTCTGGAAAAGAAATACGGAATGGACATTCAGAATCAATTCCACAAAAGAAATCGATCAGGTGAAACTGGATCCGAATTCAGAAATTCCGGATGTAGATTCTAAAAATAATACATGGAGTTCCGCTGATGCAAAACCGACGGAAAAAGTAAATCTTAAAGAATTTACGGGAACTTTCGGAAGCAAAGATCTTCCGATGAAAATTGTATTTACAGAGAAAAACAACCAGCTTTTTGCTCAGGCAACAGGACAGCAGGAATTTCCTCTGGAATATACCGGGAACAATACGTTCAGTCTGGAAATGATGCAGATTTCTTTAGTCTTCAGTCAGGATAAAAAATCATTTTCCTTTAAGCAGAGCGGAAGAGAATTTAAATTTAATAAAGAATAATTTTAATCTTTTTAACCATTAAGTTCTAAATTAAGAAGTTAAGCTTTATTAAGGAAAATCATTTTTTTAAATCTTAAAAATTAGAAACTTAGATATTCTTAACTCCTTAACTCCATCTTAATGGTTCAATTTAAATAATATATGATTGTCCGTAATTTGCCATAATTGGAAAATCTTTGAGTTCTTTGCTGAGTGAATAGTGTATGCTGAGCTTGTCGAAGCACCTTTGCGAACTTAAAAACAGTTAGTATATAAAGAATCTTTGCGAGTCTTTGCGTTAAAAAAAACAGTTTGATTAATAACGGATAATCAATAAATAATAAATCAAAACTTCGGAAAATACTCCGGAGTTTTTTCTTTTTAAATTGAATTTAATATTAAAATTCCCAATTCTGAAGGCTGTTTTAAGGAGAAACCTTACTTTTGTTACTTGGTTAATTAAAATAGATGATTATGAATTACAGATTTTCAATCGTATTCCTGATGGTTTTTGCATTGGGATTTTCGCAGAATCTTAAGGTGATGAGTTTTAATATCAGACTGAATGTAGATTCGGATAAAGAAAATTCGTGGACGAACAGGAAACAGGATGTTGCAGATCTCCTTACGTATTATCATCCGGATTATTTCGGCGTTCAGGAAGCGTTGCCGGATCAGATGAAGGATATAAAAAACGGATTGAAAAACTATGATTATGTAGGAGTGGGAAGAGACGACGGAAAAGAAAAAGGTGAATTTTCGGCTATTTTTTATGATACAGAGAGATTGCAGGTTTTAAAATCGGATACGTTCTGGCTTTCGGAAACTCCTGAAAAACCATCAAAAGGGTGGGATGCCGCGTTGAACAGAATCTGTACGTATGCTGTTTTCAGGGATAAAAAATCTAAAAAAGAATTCATGGCACTGAATCTTCATTTCGACCACATCGGAAATGTAGCAAGAGTGAAATCTTCAGAATTAATTTTAAAGAAAATCAAAGAAATCAATCCTAGAAATCTTCCTGTAACTGTGAGCGGAGATTTTAATTTAACGGAAGATTCAGAACCGATAAAAATTATGTCGCAGAATATGCAGGACAGTTTCTATCATTCAGAAACAAAACATTACGGTCCGAAAGGAACTTTTACAGGTTTCAATGTAAATGAAATTCCGCAGGACAGGATTGATTATATTTTTGTCAAAGGATTTAAGATCAAATCTCACAGACACATCAACGACAGAAGAGAAAATCTGCTGTATCCATCGGATCACTTTCCGGTTTTGGTAGATTTAATGTTTTAAAATGGCTTCAGTCAAATATTTAAGATAATAAATGATTTCTGCTTAATTGTAAGCGATCAAAAAATAATACAAACGGTAATAATTATATTGCCGTTTTTTGTTACTTTTATGTTAAATAAAATACTTATTATAAAAAGATTTTAATGAAAAAGCTTGTTTTGGGTGTATTGTTTTTAGTTTCATGGCAATTTTCCGCGCAGGAATTGTATATGCCAAGAAATATTAAAAAAGCATACGAAAACGGAACCCGTGATCTGTCAGGCGCTCCGGGTAAAAATTACTGGCAGAATAAAGGGATTTATAATGTTGAGGTAAAGGTAGATGCCAATTCTAAGGTGGTTTCGGGAAAGGAAACCATCATCTATACCAACAACAGCCCAAATGATCTGAATGATCTTGCCATAAGATTTGTTAATAATCTCCATAAACCACAGGCTCCGAGATCAGGCGTTGTTTCCAAAGATTTTCTTTCTTCGGGGTTGCATATTAAATCATTTATCGTAAACGGTGAAAAATATAATGTGAACAGTGAAAATTGGGGAACGGTTGAAAAAATAAAGCTGAATTCAGCCTTAAAATCCAAAGCAAAAGCTGAAATCCGCATTGAGTGGGAGTATCCTTTATCTGTACAAAGCGGAAGAGAAGGACAGATAGATACTGAAACATTCTATGTCGCCTATTCTTTCCCGAGAGTTTCTGTTTATGATGATTACAATGGATGGGATATGCTTCCGCACTCCGACAGACAGGAATTTTATAATGATTTTAACGATTACAGTTTTGCCATTACTGCGCCTAAAAATTACGTAGTCTGGGCAACCGGAGATTTCCTGAATCCCGATGCCGTTCTTCAGTCTGAGTATTTAAAAAGATATAAGTCTTCATTAAAAAGCGACAAAGTCATTCACATTGCTACTGAGCAAGAAATGAAGTCCGGAAAAGTAACGAAGCAGAATAAATGGAATACGTGGAAATTTAAAGCCAGTCATATCACCGATTTCTGTTTTGCTTTAAGCAATCATTATGTTTGGGATGCGGCAAGTGTACAGCTTAAAACGAAAAGAGCAAGTGTTCAGGCAGGTTACAAAGCAGATGCAAAAGATTTTGAGCATTATGTGGAATGGATGCAGTATAATCTCGACTGGTTTTCTAAAAACTGGCCCGGAGTGGAATATCCTTACAATGCAATGACTGCAATTCAGGGATATGCAGACATGGAATATCCGATGATGATTAACGATACCAGTATTCCGGATGATTTTCAGGATGCAAGATTAACGGCAGATCATGAAATTGCACATACTTATTTCCCTTTTTACATGGGCATCAACGAAACCCGTTATGCTTTTATGGATGAAGGATGGGCAACGACTTTGGAATATTTAATCGGAATTGATGAAAACGGAGAAGCAAAAGCCAAAGAATTTTATAAAAATTTCAGGGTAAAAAGATGGATCAATGATCCTTCTGCGGAGCAGGATCAGCCAATTATTACGATGAGTACTCAGGTAAGCGGAGCAGGCTACGGAAACAATTCTTATGTAAAAGCATCCCTTTCTTATCTGGCTTTAAAAGATTATCTGGGAGATGATCTGTTTAAAAAAGCACTGCATCATTATATGAACAACTGGAACGGAAAACATCCGATTCCGTGGGATTATTTTAATTCTATGAATACAGGTTCCGGAAAAAATCTGAACTGGTTCTTTAATAACTGGTTTTACACGAATAATTATATCGACCTGAAAGTGTCTTCAGCATCTCAGATGAATGATCTTCTGACCGTAAATGTGGATAATGTAGGTGGTTTTGCGATTCCTTTTGATGCGGAAATCGGCTATGAAGACGGAAGTGTGGAGAAGCTTCATTTTTCGCCATCGGTCTGGGAAAAAGATCAGAAAAAAACAATGCTTACGGTTCCGATTACCAAAAAAGTAAAATCGGTAAATCTTGATGGTGGTATCTTTATGGATTATACACCGAAAGACAATACTAAAACATTATAAATAGATTCCGGCTGTTTCTCTGAAACAGCCGGAATCATTTGTATTAAAATTAACAATAAAGATTAGTATAGTCTTAGTCCTGATCTTGCTCCGTTAGAAGCTACAACAGACTGCATTCTGGTTTTTTGTCCTGCGGAGAACATAAACATGGCAGCATCATCCACATAATCCATATAATTCATGAACATTACAGATCTCTGTACGCCGCTGCAGGTATTGTAAAGAGGATAGCTCGGTTTTCCTACATTGGATGTTGTTTGCGTAGGTGTATCGCTTACAAGGTCATTTCCGCAGTTCGCATCTCCCCAGATGTGTCTTAAGTTCAAGTAGTGTCCTACTTCGTGTGTAGCTGTTCTTCCCAGATTGAAAGGAGAAGAAGCACCGGTCTTACCAAAATAAGGAGACGCAATTACCACACCGTCGTTCCATAATCCTGAAGATTCCGGAAAAGTTGCATAGCCAAGAATCTGTCCCATATTTCCTACCGTCCAGATGTTTAGATAATTAGAAGGGCTTGTTGCATCAATTCCTCCGGTAGATGCTTTCTTCATCGCATCATTGGTACTCCAGCTTGTTTTGGTAGTAGATTTTCTTACGACATTCGCCAGTCTGAATCTTACTTTCACATCACCTGCTTTTACCCCCTGAAATTCGGAAGGAATTTTTGAGACATCGGTATTCGTTCCTGCGTAATCTGCATTAAGAACTGCAATTTGTTCTGCGATACGAGCGTCAGAAACATTTTCAGCAGTTGTTCTGTATAAGACATTTACCACTACCGGAATTTCAACAGTACCATCGGATAATACTTTCCCCAGCTTCATGTCATTTTCAAATCTTTCGGTTTTAGCTTCAATTTCAGAATATTTCTGTCTCAGCTCCGAACTGTTTTTCAATGCCACTTTTCGGATTTCTTCAGAAGCACATCCTCTTTGCAGTGCGGTTCCGGAAATTGCAGGCGTGTTTTCAGATTCTTCGGTCTGGTTAGAAACGTTGTCGCTGTTACAAGCAGAAAGGAAACTCAGCATAAGAGCTCCGAACATTAGTTTTTTCATAAAAATACAATATTTTGTTTCGGAGATGAAATTATACTATTTGAAGTAATTATGCAAGTATTTCACCGTATAGTTGAATTATTTTATTATTCAATAAATAGTAATTTTCAATATATGTTGCTGTATTTTTATTCAAACGTTGTTTTTATTGATTATTTAAAACCGTTATTGAGTAATGCTTGAATGTTGATTTTAACCTGCAAAACCGTTTTTAATGGCAAAAACGGCAAGACCAACCCGCGTTTTAAGATCTAATTTATCACAAAGCTGATCTCTGTAGCTTTCTACCGTTCTCGGGCTGCAGCACATTTTATCCGCAATTTCTTTATAGCTGAGTTCTGTAACGGTGTATTTTAAAAACTCTTTCTCGCGGTCGGAAATTTTTACATTATTGGCAGCATCTTCATTGTTCATGTTGGAAAAAATGATTTTCGAAGCCCATTCCGGATAAAAAAACCGTCATTGTTAAGTTTCGTCAATGCATTCTCCAGTTCTTTCGGGTGTGTATTTTTCAGTAAGTACCCTTTGGCGCCGTTCCGGATCATTTTAATAACGCTTTTATCGTCGCCTTGCATGCTTAAAGCCATCACTTTAATGTTCGGATGATTTTCTTTAAGCCAAAGCACGGTTTCGAAACCGTCCATAATCGGCATACTGATGTCCAGAAGAATGATATCCGGAATTTTGCTGTTATTTTCGAATTTCTGGATCAGATCTTTTCCGTTTTCGGCAACGTAGATTACTTCAAACTCCGGAAAATTATCAATAATTCCTTCCAAAGCTTTTGCGATAAGTACATGATCGTCTACAATCACTATCGTTTTTTTCATGGCTGTCTTTTTAAAATAATGTTGAGCGTAGTTCCCAAATTTTTCTGACTTTCAAGGCAAAAATCTGCCCCGATAATTTCGGCTCTGTTTTTCATATTGGTGAGCCCTATTCCGTTGGATTTGATGCTGGATTTATCGAAACCCACCCCGTCATCTTTAATATTCAGTTCCCAAAGCGACTCCTGAGAAGTATTCAGATTAATCAGAATATTTTTACAGCCCGAATGTTTGATGCTGTTCTGAATAAATTCCTGAGTAATTCTCAATAATACGTTTTTATGCACAAAGCTGAGATCCAGTTGATTAAAGTTATGCTGAAAATCGACATGGCATTTTTTAAACGCATTGGTATTGTCTACTTCTTCCTGAATTAAAGTTACGATTTCCTTTTGATTAATATTATCGTCCGTTAATGTTTTTGAAAGGCTCCTGAGATCATGAAGCGACTGATTGATGATCTGTGAAACCTGCTCAATTCTTTCGCTTACCTCCGGAACTTTATTCTCATACAAAAGCTGCTGTGTGTAAAGGCTCACTAACGTTAATTTCTGCCCGATATTATCATGAAGTTCGCGCCCGATCTGCTGCATCGTTGCCTGCTGAATTTCAAGCTGTGTCGCTAACAATTCTTTCTGGTGAATTTCGTTTTTTATTTCAATCTCATTCAGATATTCTTTCTTGCGCTGTTTGTATTTGCGGATATAAACCATCACTGCAGCCACAAACAATACAAAAAAGATATTGAATAGAATTAACGTTACTAAGAGTTCTGTCTTCCCCATATGAATGAAATTGAGAATAAAAGATACATGACGATTCCTGAAAGTAAAAAGTAGGAAAAATAAATATTATAGATTTCTTTATAATTTCTGATAAATGGAAAAAAAGTCCAGAATGGAAGTGTTCCTATATAGAATAATGTAACCCCCAAATTGATGTAAAACATAGGGTTTTTGTTAAAATTCAGAATATTGGACGAATTAATTTGTTTATAATATTCCATAATCACAAGGATCATTAAAATTAAACAACCTAAAGTGTAATTAATTGAAAACATTACATTATCTGTATCTAAAATAAATTCACTTGGAATAAATGATAAAAGATAAATAGCAGATAATGCTAAAAATGTTTTCTGTTTTTCAAAAGATTTTGCAGCATACAGCCAAAAGAAAAATATAAACTGTACAGGAATAACAAAATAATTATAAAAGGCTTGTTTATTATAGTCTATAAAATTTTCTCCCCACTTTCCAATACATTCACAAAAGAATATAAATATTAAATAAAATACAAAGTATTTCCAATACTGATTTTTAATTTGCTTATAATAACAAACAGAGATTAAGGCAGCTATGCCTTCACTCCAGAATAAAGATTCATATATAAATTTTTGGAAATCGGTCATTGTATTTAATTAATATTTCTTTTTTTAGATTAAAATGATTCTGTAACCGTGTTGTTGGGAGGAATAAGATGACCATGATTCTGACAGACCACCTCTCCCTGCAGACCGGAATTTCTTGCCGAAGCCATCGCTAAAAACTCTCCGCTTCCGCTTGTGCTTAAAGGATTGAAATCATAGCAAAGCCTATCTCCGTTTTCATCTTCCTGTTTCATGGTAGGAACCAAAACTAAAGTATGTCTCTGCGCATATTCTGTTCCGATCGGAGTTCCCGACATAATATTCCAGTCCTGCTCTTTAGGATAAGCCGCATAATAAAATCGTATTCCCAAATCCTGATCTGTAACGCGGGAATCGTTTTTCATCGCCTCATTTTCAATGTCTGAAATAAATTTTTTCAGCGTAGCCAGATCAAAATGAATGGAATGCGCATCGTCGAACCCTAAATTTTGGTTTACACACGCCAACTGATTTTTTCTGTAGTTCTCCACAAGAGTTCTTATTAAATCACAATGAAGCGTGTTGGGATTAGAAATTGATTCGGCTGATTCAAATTCTAAGTTGTCTAAATTTGGTCTTGTTTCCATAAAGCTAGTTTTAAAAGGTGAAAGGTTAGTTGGTATTGCAAATCTCGTAAAATTTTAAAGTAATACGACACGGTTTTTTCCTGATTATTTATGGGGTTTTTACGGATTGCAATTTTTAATTAAAATTATAAAGATTTTGGATAGATTTGCAGCGATTATTAAATTCATTAATCGTAAACAATAAATTATCAAATGAAAAGACAGACTATCGCATTACTTTGCATAGCAATATTTAGTGTTTCATGCGCTAAGAAAGATGAAAATGCAGCGGATGGCAAATACACGGATGATCAGAAAGCTTCTTATTACATAGGTCTGAGCATTGCCCAAAACATGAAACAGGAAGGCTTCAAAGTAGATGCCGATCTTTTGGCTCAGGCTATTAAAGAAGAAATGAATGGAGGGAAAAAGCTGATGCCGGCTGAAGAAATGGAAGCTTTTATGCAGGAGTTTATGCAGAAGCAACATGAAAAAAAGCAAGCTGCAGCGGGGGTACAGGCAGATGAAAATAAGAAAAAAGGTCTGGATTTTCTTGCCAAAAATAAAAGCAATCCTAAAGTGAAGACCACAGCTTCCGGTTTACAGTATGAAGTCCTGCAGGAAGGTGACGGTAAAACAAAACCAAAAGCGTCTGATATTGTACAGGTAAAATATACCGGAAAGCTTCTGGATGGAACTGTTTTCGACTCTACCGACAAAAACGGAGGCGCACCAATGGATATTAATCTGGGCGGTGTAATCAAAGGATGGACAGAAGGTATTCAGTTGATGAGCAAAGGATCTAAATACAGATTTTATATTCCTTCAGAACTGGCTTACGGAGATAATGGAGCCGGACCAATTCCTGCAGGCGCTACTATTACTTTTGATGTAGAATTAGTGAATATAAAATAGAAATATTTTTGATTATAAGATTTATAAAGTATTTTACGGCTGATGTATTACAAATAAAATTTCCGCAGATTTTTTGGTCTGCGGAAATTCTTCAAAAATAATATATATGAAAAAAACTACTTATAAATCGGTCGGTCTGAAAACCAAACCTGTCTCTTCGAAATAATCCAGTGTTATTCTGTCGCCATCGTTCACTTTTCCGGCAAGGATTTCTTTCGATAACCGGTTAAGAACTTCCTGCTGAATCACTCTTTTCAGAGGTCTTGCTCCGAACGCAGGATCATACCCTTTATTCATCAGATAATCTACAGCATCCTGAGTTGCCGTCATAATGATATTTCGTTTCGAAAGCATTTCATTAAATCCTCTCAGTTGGTAGGTAACGATTTTTCCGATTTCCTTTTTTCTTAAAGGCTGGAATAATACAACCTCATCAATTCTGTTTAAGAATTCCGGACGTAACGTCTGTTTCAATAAATCAAAGACCTCATCTTTTGTTTTGTCAACAATCTCATCCTGATTTTCATCAGTAATATGTTCAAAATTTTCCTGAATAAGGTGCGAACCTAAATTCGAAGTCATAATGATAATCGAATTTTTAAAATTCACCACCCTTCCTTTGTTATCTGTTAACCTTCCGTCGTCTAAAACCTGTAACAAAGTATTGAAAACATCAGGATGCGCTTTTTCAATTTCATCCAAAAGAACCACAGAATACGGTCTTCTTCTCACGGCTTCCGTTAATTGTCCGCCTTCATCATAGCCTACATATCCCGGAGGAGCACCCACTAATCTCGAAACACTGTGACGCTCCTGATATTCACTCATATCAATTCTCGTCATATTGTTTTCATCATCAAATAAAAACTCCGCTAAAGCTTTTGCCAGCTCAGTTTTTCCGACTCCGGTGGTTCCCAAGAATAAGAATGACCCGATTGGTTTTTTATCATCGCTCAATCCCGCTCTGTTTCTTCGGATCGCATCTGCAACAGCGGTAATTGCCTCGTCCTGTCCAACTACTCTGTGATGAAGTTCGGTTTCAAGATTCAATAACTTTTCTCTTTCAGACTGAAGCAGTTTCGTAACAGGAATTCCGGTCCATTTGGCAATCACTTCAGAGATGTTGTCAGAAGTTACTTCTTCTTTAATTAACTCATTCTGATGATTTTGCATTTCGATTTCAAGCTTTTTCAGCTCTTCTTCTTTTTCACGCAGTTTTCCGTATTGGATTTCCGCTACTTTTGCGTAATCTCCTGCTCTTGAAGCTCTTTCTGCCTCCAGTTTCAGAGATTCTATATCTTTTTTAATCTGCGTTAAATCTTCAGATTTTTGCTTTTCTTTCAGCCATTTGGCGTTAATTTCATTTCTCTGTTCAGAAATCTTCGCAATATCTTCTTTTAAATGATCGATTTTCGTCTGGTTACCTTCTCTTGAAATGGCAGCCAGTTCAATTTCCATCTGCATTAATTTTCTGTCTAAAACGTCCAGCTCTTCCGGTTTCGAATTGATTTCCATTCTCAATTTAGCCGATGCTTCATCAATCAGGTCAATCGCCTTATCCGGTAAAAATCGATCCGAAATATATCTCTGCGACATTTCCACTGCTGCAATAATCGCCTCATCTTTGATTCTTACTTTGTGGTGCGCTTCATATTTATCTTTAATTCCACGAAGAATAGAAATTGCCGATTCTGTATCCGGTTCTTCTACCATTACTTTCTGAAAACGTCTCTCAAGAGCTTTATCTTTTTCAAAATACTTCTGATATTCATTTAAAGTCGTTGCTCCAATCGCTCTTAATTCTCCTCTCGCTAAAGCTGGTTTCAAGATATTCGCGGCATCCATCGCGCCTTCACCGCCTCCGGCTCCTACCAAAGTGTGGATTTCGTCGATGAAAAGAATAATCTGTCCTTCCGATTTAATAACTTCATTCACCACGGATTTCAGACGCTCTTCAAACTCACCTTTGTATTTTGCACCGGCAATCAAAGCGCCCATATCCAGTGAATATAAGGTTTTATCCATTAGATTTTCAGGAACGTCACCACTGATAATTCTGTGGGCAATTCCTTCCGCAATGGCGGTTTTACCAACGCCGGGTTCACCAATCAGGATCGGGTTGTTTTTCGTTCTTCTGGAAAGAATCTGCAACACTCTTCGGATTTCTTCATCACGGCCGATTACAGGATCTAATTTTCCTTCTGCTGCTAACTCATTGAAGTTTTTAGCATATTTATTTAAAGACTGGTACGTTTCTTCCGAACTTGCAGAAGTGGCTTTCGAGCCTTTTCTTAATTCTTTAATTCCGCCTTCCAGAAGACTCTTGGTAACGCCCATATCTTTCAGCATTTTCGAAACTTCAGAATTGGTTTCCAATAATGAAAGCCATAAGTGTTCAATGGTTACATATTCGTCGCCCATTTTTTTAGCAATGTTAGGCGCATCAAGCAAAACTTTATTTGCTGATTGTGATAGGTAAATATTGCCTCCCTGTACTTTAGGGAGCTTCTCTAAATTTTCGCGGTTTCGCTCTCTTACTAAAGCCGCATCTGCTTCAGATTTTTTTAATAAGAAAGGCGATATATTTTCATCTACCTGAAAAATTCCTTCCAGTAAATGTTGAGGTTCGATCTGTTGGTTGCCAAATTCAATTGCCACCTGTTGTGCAGCCTGAATCGCTTCCTGAGATTTTACGGTATATTGATTTAAGTTCATATTTTGTATATTTTTGATTCTTTAATTTTTAGTTTCCAATTTTAGATTTTAGACATCAGATTTCAGACCATAAGAGTCAAATAAATGTTAATTTTTTAATCAGATTTTCTAATTTCTGATGCCCTTAATCTTTATTTAATCATTTAATTCGGGTACATTATCGCAAAAAGTATTCTATTGTTGAATTTTTAAAAATATTAGACAAAATTTCCGAAATCTTTATTTTAAATCTGTTTTGAAAAGACAAAATTTCCGATTCGAAGAATTTAAGTGAAAATTATCGGAAGAACCGTCAGATTTGAGAAATTTTATTTCTAAGAGTATACTCTGTCATTCTGAATGAAACGGAGTGAAATGAAGAATCTCTTTTTACTTAATGTTTAATAGGTTCTTCCTTCGTCAGAATGACAATCAAAACGTAAAAAATCATAAGATGAAAAATCAAATATTAAAATCAAAATAATTACTTTTGCGTTTTTACAAATGGAGCTTAAAGAAAAACAGAAGAAAATTTTAGATGTAGCCGTGGAACTTTTCAAGGAGAAAGGCTACATGGGAAGCTCTGTTCGTGATTTGGCAACCAGACTGAATATCAAAGCGGCTTCTTTATATGCACACATCCGCTCAAAGGAAGAAATTCTGGAATGGATCTGCTTTGGCATCGCGCAGGAATTTTTTGATGAACTTCAGGAAGTAAAAAACACCAATATTCCACCAAAGGAAAAGCTCAATCTTTTTATTGAAAAACATTTGTCGGTTGTTCTGAAAAACCGTGATGTCACGCACATCTATTCCAACGAATGGAAACATCTGGAAGAGAGATTACCCGAATTCATCGAACTAAGAAAAAATTATCAGCGGGAAGTTGAACAGTTGATTTCTGAAATTTATACCGCTGAAAACTGGGAATTGAGATCACCCGCTTTTACCACGAGATTTATTCTCCATACCTTAAACAACTCCTATTTTTGGTTTAAAAGAAATATAGAATCCGGTTCGGATATCACCGATGAAATAAGGGATAAAATTCTTTTCGGTTTACTGGGAAATCAGAAATAGTAATTTTAAACTTAAAATTCCCAAAACTTTATCATAGTTTTTGTCATTCTGACAAAGGAAGAATCTCACAATTATTTTAAGATTATTTTACTCTATTCAATTCTGATTATGTAGTAAGCTGTCATTTTGACGAAGGAGAAATCTATTAAACATTAAGTAAAAACAGATTTCTTCACTTCACTTCCGAACTGTGTTCATAGACTTTTTATCTATGTTTTAAATGACAAAATCCTCATTAAAATCATCCTTAAACTAAACCTCAATCTTAGCCTTTAATTATTTAGAATCATTAAAAATCTGACGAAAATCATAAAAATTTTGTCACGTTCCAAAATCTTTTTAAATTTACACCTAACAAATGTTAGTTAGTTATGGATTTTGGTGTTGAATATCTTAAGCTCGATCAGTTGAGACAGCTTCAGTCTGAGCGGTTGGCAAATTTGGTAGACTATCTTGGAGAGAAGTCGGAATTTTATAAAAGAAAATTTAAAGAATCAGGAATATCTCCACAGGAAATAAGGTCGATTGAAGATATTACCAAACTTCCGATAACGTACAAACAGGATTTGAGAGACAATTATCCGTTTGGGTTATTTACCGTTCCGAAAAATGAACTGCAGAGAATTCACTGTTCAAGCGGAACAACGGGAAAACCGACGGTAGTGGGATATACAAAAGAAGATGTTGATTTATTCAGCGAAGTCGTGGCGAGATCTTTGAATGCAGCAGGCGCAAAACCGGGAATGCAGTTGCATAATGCATATGGTTACGGAATTTTCACGGGCGGATTGGGATTGCATTACGGAGCGGAAAAACTGGGAATGAGCGTTCTTCCGATTTCGGGAGGAATGACGGCGAGACAGGTCGATCTCATCATGGATTTTCAACCGGAAGTAATCTGCTGTTCGCCATCTTACGCTTTAACCATTGCTGATGAATTTGCTAAAAGAGGAATCACGGCAGAAGAAATCAGTTTAAAATATGCCGTTTTAGGTTCAGAGCCTTGGACGGAATTAATCAGACAGCATATTGAAGAAAGATTAGGCGTTCATGCAACCAATATTTACGGATTAAGTGAAATTATAGGGCCGGGTGTTTCGATGGAAGATTTTGAAGAAAAAGGAGGTTCTTACATTTGGGAAGACCATTTTTACCCCGAAATTCTCGATCCGGTTACAAAAGAGCCAGTTCCGTTTGGTGAAGAAGGCATTTTGGTGATTACCACTTTAACGAAGAAAGCAATGCCGCTTCTGCGTTACTGGACAAATGATATCACAAGTCTTTACTATGACGAAAATGGAAAAAGAACGATGGTAAAAATGCGTCCGATTTTGGGAAGAGCCGATGATATGCTGATTGTAAGAGGGGTAAATGTTTATCCAAGTCAGATTGAAGAAGCATTTTCTCATGTGGAAGGCGTAGTTCCGAATTATTATTTAACTCCTGTTGAGAAGGAGCAAATGTGCGTTGCACTGGATATTGATGTTGAGATTGGTGATGAATTGATCGCCTCGAAAAATTTAAGTCAAAATACCGACGATTATGCTATTTTTGTCGGAAGCTTTGGAAAAAGTATAGAAAACGAAATAAAAAAAAGGGTAGGAATTACTACAAAAGTGAAAATTCATGCTCAGGACAGTCTTCCGAAATGCGAAGGTGGAAAAATTAACAGAATACTTAAAAAATAAATGAATTCATTTTATAAACTTAAAACGGTAAAAGTTCAGAAAGATACCAACGATGCAGTAAATGTAGCGGTTGAAATTCCTGAAGAGCTGAAAGATAAATTCAGATTCAAACAGGGGCAGTATCTTAATTTCCGAATGATGATCAACGGAAATGAAGAAAGACGTTCTTACTCCATCTGTAATGCGCCGAGTGAAAAAAGCAACACGCTGGAAGTTTTAGTGAAATTATTGGAAGGCGGAAAGGTTTCCGGTTATTTCAACGAGCATCTTCACATGGATGAAATTCTTGAGGTAATGCCTCCGATGGGCGGTTTTAACACGTCTTATCATCCGACAAACGTAAAAACATACATTGGTTTGGCGGCAGGAAGCGGAATTTCTCCGGTTTTATCGAATATTAAAGAAAGTCTTTATCAGGAGCCGAATTCCAACGCGTACCTGTTCTACAGCAACAGAAGTATGAATCACGTGATGAAAAAGGCTGAGATCGATAAATTGACAGAGCAGTTCAACGGAAGATTGAAAGTAGTTTATCTCGTAAGCCGTGAAAAGCATGAAGACCCGATTTTTGAAGGAAGAATTTCCCCTGAAAAACTGGAACATTTATTTGAAAGATATGCAGATATTGATGTAAAAGAAGCCACGTATTTCATTTGCGGACCTTCGGAAATGATCAAAGGAATTGCAGATTATTTAAAGAAAGATAAAAAAGTACCGGCAATTCAGGTTTTATTTGAATATTTCACTGCTCCTGACGAAGAAAATACGGAGGAGATGAGCGACGAATTCAAGGCCATTGCCAATATTGAAAGTATGGTTACGGTAATCATTGACGATGATGAATATTCTTTCCACCTGAATTCAAAAAAAGAAAGTATCTTAGATAAAGCATTGAAAGACAATCTTCCTGTACCTTTTGCGTGTAAAGGAGGAGTGTGTTGTACGTGTAAAGCCGAAGTTTTGGAAGGCGAAGTCTTCATGGAAAAAAACTACGCGCTTACCGAAGAAGAAGTAGCCCGAGGTTACGTTCTTACCTGCCAGTGTCACCCGACAACCAACGTGGTGATGCTTAATTATGATGTTTAAATCAATTTGGAAATGAGCCAATGTGCCAATTTGAAAATGCCATGATTGTGTTTTAATTTCAAATTGCCTAATTCTCAAATTTTCAAATTAATTAATTTTCAAATTTAAAAAGATGGATTTAGAAAAATTTGTACAGTATGTACACGACGAAAATAAAGTAGAGCCAAAAGATGTAATGCCCGATGATTACAGAAAACTCTTGGTTCGTCAGATTTCACAGCACGCACATTCTGAAATTGTCGGAATGCTGCCGGAAGCCAACTGGATTTCCAGAGCACCTTCTTTGAGAAGAAAAATGGCACTTCTGGCGAAAGTTCAGGATGAGGCAGGTCACGGTTTATACCTTTATTCTGCAACCGAAACTTTAGGTGATGGATCCATCAGAGCCGACAGAGATGCAACGTATGAAGATATGCTTTCAGGAAAAGCAAAATATTCAAGTATCTTCAACTATCCGACTTTAAGCTGGGCAGATATTGGTGCCATCGGTTGGTTGGTTGATGGTGCTGCAATCATGAATCAGGTGATGTTGATGGGGAATTCTTACGGTCCTTACTCAAGAGCGATGGTGAAAATCTGTAAAGAAGAATCTTTCCACCAAAGACAGGGTTATGAAATTTTAATGGCGCTTTGCCGTGGTACAAAACAGCAGAAAGAAATGGCTCAGGCTTCGTTAAACCGTTTCTGGTGGCCGGCTTTAATGATGTTTGGTCCGAATGATGACAGTTCACCAAACTCCAAAATTTCGATGAATTACAGAGTGAAAAGAGAAAGCAACGACAGTCTTCGTCAGAGATTCATTGATGTTACCGTTGCTCAGGCTGAATTCTTAGGGTTAACCATTCCGGATAAAGATCTTAAGTGGAATGAAGAAAGACAGCACTACGATTTCGGAGAGCTTCCATGGGATGAATTTATGGAAATCTTAAAAGGAAATGGTCCTGCCAACAAAAAGCGTATCGAAACGAAGAGAAAAGCCCAAAGAGAAAATTCCTGGGTAAAAGAAGCGGCAGCAGCTTTTGCTGAAAAGCAGAACGAAAAGGTAAATTAATTTCTTAATTTAAACCATTAAGATTTTATTTAGAAGTTTAGTTTAATTAAGATAAATCATTCTGGTTTTAAATCTAAAAGCGGAGCTAAACTTAATATTCTTAACAACTTAATTGTCCTTAATGGTTCAAAAGTTAAAATTTAAAATAATTCAAAATCTAAAATTTAGATAAAAATTAAAATTTGACTATGGCAAATTTAGATATGTGGGAAGTGTTTATTCAGACTAAACCGGGATTGTCCCACAAACACGTTGGAATTGTACAGGCGCCAACAGCAGAAATGGCTTTACAAAACGCAAGAGACGTTTATACAAGAAGAAAAGAAGGAACTTCTGTTTGGGTAGTTCCAAGTAAATACATCGTAACTTCGGAAGGAGTGGATAAAGAAGCATTCTTCGATCCGGCTGATGACAAATTATACCGTCACCCGACGTTCTACGAGATCCCGAACGATGTAAAGAATATGTAAAAAAGCGATTGGCTGTTAGCAGCTTGCAATTTGCAGAAAGCTAGACGCCAAAAGCCAAAAGCTAAAACAATGAACCCATTATATAATTATTTATTAAAATTGGCAGACGACAGTTTCATTATGGGACAGCGTTTGTCTGCGTGGTGCGGTGAAGGTCCTTATCTGGAGGAAGATATTGCATTAACGAATATTGCGTTGGATGAACTTGGTCAGGCGAACAACTTTTACGTTTACGCTTCAAGACTTTTAGACGACGGAAAATCTGAAGATGATATCGCCTTTTTAAGATATGAACACGAATATGTGAATGCACACTGGACAGAACTTCCGAACGAAGATTATGCCCAGACCATTTTAAAAGTGTATGTTTTTGCAGTGTATCAGAAACTGATGTATGAAGCATTGTCCAATTCAGCGAATGAAGAATTGGCAGCGATTGCTCAAAAATCATTAAAAGAGGTAAAATACCATTACACGCACGCTGCTTCCTGGATGAAAATTTTTGCTCAGGGAACAGAAGAAAGTAAGAGCCGTCTGGTAAAAGCCATTGAAAACATCTGGGAATACACTAAAGGTTTATTTGCAAAAACAGAAGGAGAAGATGATTTGGTCGCTTTAAATATTGCTCCGAATACCGATGCTCTTTATGAAGAATTTGTAACGATCACCCAAAAAGATTTTGCAGATTTCCAGTTAGAATATCCTACAAACCCTTTCATGCAGCCAAAATCCAGAACAGGATATCACACAGAATATTTTGGATATATCCTTTGTGAATTACAGTATATGCAGAGAGCATATCCGGGCTGTACGTGGTAGAAACACAAACCTCACAGGTTTTTAAAACCTGTGAGGTTTAAAAATAATAAACCCGCATAACAATTTTGCAGTTTACTTATTATTTATAGCATTTGCAGAGAGAAAAACTTTTCCAAGCTTAAAAACCGTAATTGGTTAAAAAATTGTAACATAGTTGCGCTAAAAATTTTCAAAATTGAAAGGTAAATATTTTAATAAATTAATTTTAGGATTAATTATTTTAATTCCAATATTTTGTTTAGGAATTTTTAATTCAAATGTCAGTCTGCAATATGAAACAAATAATCCCGGTGATTGCATTTTAATGATGTTTAGAAAGAAAATAATTAAAGCTTGAAAATCTTTTAGGCATGTTAGAGTTGATTAAAGTAAGATTTAAGCTGCTGTTGAAATTACCCTTTTTGGGTTTGCTGAGAGAGGAGCTTTTCGAACTTAAAAGCATTTAGTATTTTAAAAAAAACTAACGCGCTTTGCGCTAAAAATTTAAGATAAAAAGAAGATTGAAAAATCCTTTAGAAATATTAGAAATGGTTCCCGATCCGGAAATTCCGGTGATTAATATCGTGGAATTGGGTATTGTAAGAGAGGCTAAAGTTACCAGCGAAAATTCCTGCGAAGTAACGATTACACCGACTTATTCTGCCTGTCCCGCCATGTTTACCATTGAGGAAGACATCATCAAAATAATGAAGGAAAACGGATGGGAAGCAAAAGTGGAGACCAAAATGTTTCCGATCTGGACAACGGACTGGTTAACGGATGAAGCGAGAGAAAAACTTCGGGTATACGGAATCACTCCTCCCGAAAAAGGAGCCGACGAACATCATATCGGGAAACCGAAAAAATGTCCGCGTTGCGGTTCTATGAACTCAAAACAGATAAGCAGATTCGGGTCTACGCTATGCAAGGCTTCGTATCAGTGTTTAGATTGTCTGGAACCATTTGACTATTTTAAATGTCACTAAATGAGTGTAACAATCTGAAAATGTAGCAATATAACAATTTTGAATGCTTTAAATATTGTTATACTTATAAACTGGTATATTGGTGCATTTTTATTGTTAAATTAGTGCATTAATCATAAAAAATTAAAACTATGTATACACAACTCGATATTGAGTCGCATTTCGACGGAAAACTTAAAATTGCTTATCTCAATCAGCCGGATACCATGAACGCGCTTACAAAGCCGTCTTTATCAGATCTGAAAGATTTTGTAAAAGAATGCAGTGAAGATCCTGTAGTAAGATGCGTGGCAATTTCCGGAAGAGGAAGAGCTTTCTGTTCCGGTCAGAATCTTGATGATGCTTTTGTTCAGGGCAATGAACATCATGACAACGATATCATCAGAAAAATTGTAACAGATTATTACAATCCTTTGGTGATGGAAATTACCCACTGCAAAAAACCGGTTGTAGCGTTGGTAAATGGTCCTGCAGTTGGAGCCGGAGCAATGTTGGCGTTGATCTGCGATTTTGTTCTGGCAAATGAAAAAGCTTATTTTGCTCAGGCTTTCTCCAATATCGGATTGATTCCAGATACGGGTGGAACTTACTTTTTACCAAAATTATTGGGAAGACAATTGGCTAATTATTTAGCATTTACCGGAAAAAAATTATCTGCGGAAGAATCTAAATCATACGGTTTGGTTGCTGAAGTTTTCACTGAAGAAGAATTCAGTTCAAAATCACTGGAAATTTTAGAAAGAGTATCCAATATGCCTACAGTTGGTTTAAAATTAACCAAAAAGGCATTTGCACATTCTTATGACAATACGCTGAAGCAGCAGTTGGAATTAGAAGGCGATCTTCAACAGAAAGCCGCAGAAACAGAAGACTTTAAAGAAGGAGTAAGTGCCTTTTTACAGAAAAGAAAACCTGAATATAAAGGGAAATAATTAATTTGAAAATGAGTTAATTTGAGAATTTGAAAATGAGAAATGATAAAGAGAATATTATTGTAAATAAGACTTTTGATTTTGCTTTAGACATCATTGAATTTTCAGAAGGTTTGTACGAAACTAAAAGATTTCCATTAGCAAATCAGATTTTCAAATCTGGAACTTCGATTGGAGCTAATGTTAGAGAAGCTCAAAATGCAGAAAGCAAAGCGGATTTTATCCATAAATTGAAAATTGCCGCTAAAGAAGCTGATGAAACAGAATATTGGCTTTTACTGTGTTTAAAGTCTCTACATTTGCAATCGCCCAATGAAAAATTAATTTCAGATTTAAAAGAAATTGTATTAATTCTATCTAAAATTATTTCAAGCTCGAAGCTTAAATAATTTTCAAATTAACTCATTTCCAAATTTTCAAATTAAAAATATGAATGTAGGAATTATTGGTGCCGGAACTATGGGAATCGGCATTGCACAGGTAGCCGCAACGAACGGATGCAAAGTCTGGATTTATGACGCTAATGCAAAACAGGTAGAAACGGCAACCGTAGGTTTGGAAAAAACACTGACTAAACTGGTTGATAAACAGAAAATTTCATCAGAGAAAATGACTGAAATTTTAGCCAATATTTCCATTGCCACCGAATTAAAAGACTTCAAAGATTGTGAACTGATCATTGAAGCCATCATCGAAAATAAAGAAATAAAAACCAAAGTTTTCACAGAATTAGAGAAATACGTTTCAGAAAGCTGTGTGATTGGTTCCAATACATCTTCCATTTCCATCACCTCTCTTGGTGCGGAATTACAGAAACCGGAGCGTTTCATCGGAATTCACTTCTTCAATCCGGCTCCGTTGATGCCTTTAGTTGAGGTTATTCCATCCTTGTTAACCGAAAAATCTTTAGCGGAAAAAATCTACAATCTCATGAAAGATTGGGGTAAAACTCCTGTTGTTGCAAAAGATATTCCCGGATTTATCGTCAACAGAATTGCGCGTCCTTACTATGGAGAAGGATTGAGAATTGTTGAGGAAAACATCGCAACGGTAGAACAGGTTGATGATGCTATGAAAACTTTGGGTAACTTTAAAATGGGACCTTTTGAGTTAATGGATTTAATCGGAGTTGACGTAAATTTCTCGGTAACTAAAACTGTGTACAACGAATATTTCTACGATCCAAAATACAAACCGTCTCTTCTACAGCAAAGAATGTCGGAAGCCAAACTTCACGGCAGAAAAACGGGAAAAGGGTTTTACGATTATTCGGAAGGAGCCGTTAAACCGGAACCTGTGAAAGATGATGTACTTTATCAGCAAATATTCATGAGAATTATTTCCATGCTGATTAACGAAGCCGTAGAAGCAAAAAGATTAGGCGTGGCGAATGACGAAGATATCGAACTCGCAATGCAGAAAGGCGTTAATTATCCCAAAGGTTTATTGGCATGGGGAAAAGAAATAGGATATGCTGAAATCTCCGAAACTTTGCAGAATCTTTACGAAGAATATCAGGAAGAGAGATACAGACAAAGTCCTTTGCTGAGAAAGTTAATTTAAACATGAAACATAAAACTCTTAGAATAGATTTGTTATCTGATTGGCAAAAGCATTTTGCTTTTGGATTAGGAGAGGTCATACTAAGCGAAAAAGATAGTGATGAAAATATTATTACTGAATTAGTTTTAGCAACAAATGCTTTTGATTTAATAATGAACTTAGATAATGACTTTTTGCATCATTCTTCGGAGAGTACGGTTTATAGATACAACTATTCAAGAGTGTATGATATGATTGGCTGGGCTTCTGAAAAAGAAGAACAAATTATCGATATCATAGAATTTTATGATTATCTAATTAATAATGAAAACCAAGTTGATATTAAATTGTTTGGAAAAGAATATGATGAGATAATAAATATTTGCAAATCAGTAATGGAAAATGAAAATAAACTTTACCTTACTGCTGACAATTATTAAATAAATTTTATGAGTATTGATGACTTCAGAGCCGAACTGGAAACAAGACTTATCATTGAAAAAGAATACATCATTCAGGAACTTTCTTCGATTGAAGATTATCAGGAAAAACTTGAATTATTAGGCAAATTCAATGAAAAATATAAAGAGCTGATTAAAAGATTAGCGAATGAATTTGGAATTGATTTACATGAACATTTTCAAACAGAAGATCCATCAAATTCCGAAAATCTTTCATACCATCAGATTATTCTTGGCAAAACCATGGCGGTTTACGACAAGTTGGCTGATGAATTATATGAAGAAATAACAACTATAAATTAAAAATGAATCCGAGACAGGTTGCAGAATATATGTTCGATCAGGATTATTTTTCCCAATGGATGAATATCAAACTGATTGAAATCAAAGAAAATTATTGTTTAATAGAAATGCCCATTAAAAAAGAAATGATTAACGGGCTGAAAACGGTTCACGGAGGCGTTACGTTCGCTTTTGCAGATTCTGCACTGGCTTTTTCGTCTAACAATTCCGGAGATGCAGCCGTTGCATTGAATTGCATCATCAATTTTACCAAAGCCGGAAAAGAAGGCGATATTTTCAGAGCAGAAAGCATTTTGGTCAATGAAACCAGAAAAACCGCTGTTTACGATATTAAAATTACCAATCAAAACGAAGAATTGGTTGCCAAATTTGTCGGAACAGTTTACAAAATTAATAAGAAAGTTATTGAACTTTAAAAATATTGGATAAGAATAAAATTTTAAAAAAGTTTTCAAGCACTCTTTTCATTGATAAAGAAAAGATGAGAGATTATTTTAAAGATAATAATCTGGAGAACTTTGATGAAACTTTAAAAGAATTTGAAAATATGCGAACAGCCACCTTCAATATTATTTGGAATAAATCTGAGCATTCACAATTTACCGTCAAAGAAATTCAAAACTTATCCGAAAAATATTTAAAAGAAAATCATGCTTGGATTAATGAGGATGGAATTAAAGCGGTTAACAGTTATTTACTGTGGATGTGTTGGCATGAAGGAATTTTAAAAGTTAATAAATAGTATAAACGAAAAAATAGACAATTTAGCATTGCTGGATTGTTAAATTGAATTATTATGAACAACGTATACATAATAGATTACATAAGAACTCCCATTTCAAAATTAAGCGGAGGACTTTCTGAAGTAAGAGCCGACGATTTGGCTGCCATTGTTATTAAAGAAATTGTAGCAAGAAACCCTGAAGTTCCTGTTGAGGAAATTGAGGACGTTATTTTCGGATGCGCCAATCAGGCAGGTGAAGACAACAGAAACGTAGCCAGAATGGGGCTTTTATTGGCTGGGCTTCCTTATAAAATCGGAGGGGAAACGGTGAATAGATTGTGTGCTTCAGGAATGTCTGCGGTGGCAAATGCTTTCCGTTCTATTGCTGCAGGAGAAGGTGAAATTTATATCGCAGGTGGAGTAGAACACATGACGCGTTCTCCTTATGTAATGTCGAAACCAAGTACAGCTTTCGGTAGAGACAGCCAAATGTTTGATACCACTTTCGGATGGAGATTTGTAAATCCGAAAATGAAAGAAATGTACGGGATTGATGCGATGGGTGAAACGGCTGAAAATTTAGCGGATATACATAACATCAGCCGTGAAGATCAGGATAAATTTGCCCTTTGGTCTCAGCAGAAAGCCACCAAAGCTCAGGAAACCGGAAGACTGGCGGAAGAAATCGTAAAAGTTGAAATTCCACAGAAAAAAGGTGAACCTAAAATATTTGATACCGACGAATTTATCAAGCCGACTTCTTCAATAGAAGGATTAGGAAAACTTCGTCCGGCTTTCAGAAAAGAAGGAACGGTAACCGCAGGAAATGCATCCGGAATGAATGACGGAGCAGCAGCTTTAATCTTAGCAAGCGAAGAAGCTGTAAAAAAATATGGATTGAAGCCAAAAGCGAAAATCTTAGGATCTTCCGTTGCCGGTGTTGAGCCAAGAATCATGGGAATCGGACCTGTAGAAGCCACTCAAAAACTATTAAAAAGACTGAATCTTTCATTAGATGATATGGATATCATCGAATTGAATGAAGCATTTGCCGCTCAGGCTTTAGCCGTAACAAGAACCTTAGGTTTAAAAGATGACGATTCAAGAGTAAATCCAAACGGAGGTGCTATTGCCATCGGTCATCCACTTGGAGTTTCGGGAGCCAGAATCGTTGGTTCTGCTGCAATGGAACTTCAAAAGCAGGATAAGAAATATGCATTGTGTACACTTTGTATCGGTGTAGGGCAAGGATATGCAATGGTAATTGAAAAAGTTTAATTTGAAAATGAGCTAATTTGAGAATTTGAAAATACTATTCACAGCGTTTTAATTTTCAAATTGGCACATTGTCAAATTTCCAAATTGATTTATTTTCAAATTAAAATTATGAATATCTACTCATATCACGGAATTCGACCGATAATAAAACCTTCCGCGTACGTTCACCCGCAAGCGGTGATCATCGGAAATGTGGAAATCGGCGAAGAAGTTTATGTTGGTCCCAATGCAGTGATTCGTGGCGACTGGGGTAAAATTATTGTAAAAGACGGTGCCAATGTTCAGGAAAACTGTACCCTTCACGTTTTTCCGGGAATTGAAACCATACTTGAAGAGTCTGCACACATTGGTCATGGAGCAATTATTCACTCCGGACATATCGGAAAAAATTGTCTGGTCGGAATGAATTCAGTCGTGATGGACAAAGCGGTCATCGGAGATGAATGTATCATCGGTGCTTTAGCTTTTGTTCCGGCAAACTTCAGATGTGATGCCAGAAAATTAATTGTAGGAAGTCCTGCAAAAATCATCCGCGATGTTTCCGATGAAATGATTAAATGGAAAACGGAAGGAACAAGATTGTATCAGGAACTGGCAAGAGAAGGAAAAGATGCTATTTTGCCTTGTGAACCTTTTACAGAATATGTTAAGCAGATTCCTAAGAAGGTTGTTGATTACAGCATTTGGGATGATGTGAAGTAATTTTTATTAAGAAATTAAATTAGTTATACCCAAACCTAATGGGTTTTTAAAACCCGTTAGGTTTTCCAATAAAAGTAAGATGATTAATACAGATAGTTTTGAGTTTGACTCTGTTTATCATGTTTTTTCTCATGTAAATGGGAAGGAATTGATTTTTCGTGAAGAGACCAACTATCAATTTTTTCTGAAGCAGTTAGATAAATATATTCTTCCGATTGCGGACATTTATTCATATTGTTTATTGCCAAATCATTTTCATTTGTTATTAAGATTTAAAAATATTCAAGGTGTAAATATTGATGAAGAACACAAATATTTAATGAAGAGATTTGGAGATTTTTTGAATTCTTATGCAAAAGCATTCAATAAGATGTATGAAAGAAGGGGGGCGCTTTTTCTAAATGCGTTGAAGCGAAAGAAAATAACAGATGAGAAATATTTGCTAAAAGTTTTGCATTACATTCACAATAATCCGGTTAATCATGGATTTGTAAATAAAATTGATGAATGGAAGCACTCTTCATACATTTCTTATCTAAACCCTGAAAAAGAAAGTAAATTAGATAGAATGGGAATCATGCAATATTTTGATTCTCTAAGTATTTTTAGAAATTACCATCAATCTAATATTGAGTATGATTTTTTAAATTTAGAATAATTATTAGTAAACGATCAAACCTAACGGGTTTTTAAAACCCGTTAGGTTTCATTAAAAATAGAATATAAGTAATTTCACAAAAAAGAAATGTTAAAAAAACTTTTCATTTTCTGCAGCATTCTATTTACATTTCAATCTGTGGCTTTTGCCCAGACTGAAAATGTAAAACCATTAACTATTGGAGAAATCAGAGCCATAAATTCTAAAATTTTAAATGAAGAAAGAACATTAAATATTTATCTTCCACAAAATTTTGACAAGACAAAATCTTATCCAATCATTTATCTTTTGGATGGAAGCATGAATGAAGATTTTATCCATGTTACGGGTTTAATTCAATTCTTCAATCAAATGTATTCGATGCCGGAAACGATTGTCGTGGGAATTGCAAACATTGATAGAAAAAGAGACTTTACTTTTCATACAGATTTAAAGGATCTACAGAAGGATTACCCTACGACCGGACATTCAGATAAATTCATTAATTTCCTTGATAAAGAATTAAAACCATATATCGAAAGTCAATTTAAAACAACTGATAAATATTTATTCGGACAATCTCTTGGAGGACTTTTGGCGACCGAAATTCTGTTGAAAAAACCTGAAATGTTTAATAATTATTTTATCATCAGTCCAAGTTTATGGTGGGATGATGAAAGTCTTTTAAAACAAGCTCCGCAGTTATTATCAATAATTCAGGGTACGAAGAAATTTATATATGTTTCTGTCGGGAAAGGTGAACATCCTGTAATGGTAAAAGATGCTGAAGATTTATTTGATGTTTTAAAAAAATCAAACAAGAAAAACTGGACAGTAGAATATAAAATGATGGAAACAGACAATCATGCGACAATCCTACACAGAAGTTTGTATGAAGGTTTGATAAAATTGTTTCCGTACAAAGAAGCAAAATAAACACAATCTTAGGATTTAAAAAAATTGAAAAACACAAAATGGAAGAAACAAGAAAAGAAAAAATTAAAGGAAATATTTATATTCTGGTATTAATGGGATTATATCTTGCAATTACCGGATATATGGGATATTTAACAGGATCAAAAACTGGTACAAAAGATCTTTATAAAAAAGAATGTGAAACATTTAAAAAAACAACGGCTGATATAGAGCAGACTTATGATCAGACAACAATTAGTAAGAGATCTTTAAAAGTGAATGTTAATACTTTTCATTATACATATATGGTTAATAATCAATATTACAATGCAGATAAAACCTCACTTACAGACAACCCGGAATTAACAATTGATGTTTGGTATGATCCTAAAAGTCCCTCAACCAATGAAACGAAAGATCCGTGCAAAGAATATAACCAGGTTAAAAATGAAAAGGAAGGAAAATATTTGTGGATATTTCAGATTATAGGAATTCTAGCTGGACTTTTAATTATTATGAATGTTTTTTCATTAATAAAAAATTTGATTATGCTTGGTGCTGAAGCGGCATCGAAGAAATTATCAAAGAATAAAGATCCTCAGAATAAAGGATAAATCTAAAAATGTATTAATCATATTATTTAACTATTACATTGTTAAATTAAAAACTATATGGAAAAATTAAAAAATTACATTCACGGAGAATGGATAGAAGGAAACGGAAACGGAATTCCTTTATATAACGCTGTTAATGGAGAACAGGTTGCCATTTCCGACACCGAAGGTCTGAATTTTGAGCAGGCTTTGGATTACGGAAGAACAATAGGTTATAAAAACCTTTCCTCCATGACGTTCTACGATCGTGGCGAAATACTGAAAAAAGTAGCACTTTATCTCCTTGAAAGAAAGAAAAAATATTACGAACTATCGTATAAAACAGGAGCAACTCACGTTGATTCCTGGGTAGATATTGAAGGAGGTTTTGGTACATTCTTCACGTATTCAGGATTGGCAAAAAGGATGCTTCCGAATACGCCGTTTTGGGTAGATGGTGATACGCAGAAAATTTCAGCAAACGGAACTTTCTTAGGAACTCATATTTTAACACCAAGTGAAGGGGTTTCCGTTCAGATTAATGCCTATAACTTTCCGGTTTGGGGAATGCTGGAAAAGTTATCCACATCTTTATTGGCAGGTGTTCCGTCAATAGTAAAACCGTCTCCGTTTGGTTCTTATTTAACGAATGCTGTTTTTCAGGATATGATTGAAAGCGGAATTCTTCCGGAAGGTGCTGTTCAGTTAATCTGCGGTGAGCCTGGAAACGTTTTGGATTACATTCAGGATGGAGATTCTGTATTATTTACGGGTTCTGCAACGACAGGAAGAAAATTAAAATCTTTGCCTTCGATTGCAGGAAATGCGGTTCGTTTCAATATGGAAGCAGATTCTTTGAACTGTTCAATTCTTGGTTTGGATGCAAAACCTGGAACTCCGGAATTTGATTTATTTATCAAGGAAGTTCGTAACGAAATGACGACGAAAGCCGGACAAAAATGTACGGCAATCCGTAGAATTATCGTTCCTGAAAACTTAATAGGAGACGTTCAGAATGCTTTGTCCAAAGCTTTAGACCAGACAAAAATCGGAAATCCGTTGAGCAGGGAAACAAGAATGGGTTCTTTGGTGGGGAAACAGCAGTATGATGAAGTTGTAAGAAAAATAAATTTATTAAAAGCTGAAACAGAACTGGTCTACGATGGAAAGCACGAATTGGTAGATGCCGATTACGAAAACGGAGCTTTCATGAGTCCGAAACTTTTCCTGAATGATAAACCTTTTGAAAAAAATATCTCTCACGATGTCGAAGCATTTGGTCCTGTTTCTACATTAATGCCTTACAAAGATGCGGAAGAAGCAGCGGCTTTGGCAAAAAGAGGAAAAGGAAGTTTGGTGGGTTCCATCGTTTCTCACGATAATAATTTCGTTGCCGAAACGTCCTGGAAAATGGCTTCACAACACGGAAGAATCTTTGTTTTGAACAGAGACAGCGCAAAAGAAAGTACAGGTCACGGTTCTCCGCTTCCGACTTTAATGCACGGCGGTCCCGGAAGAGCAGGAGGGGGTGAAGAAATGGGCGGACTGAACGGTCTTCATTTCTTCCTTCAGAAAACGGCAATTCAGGGTTCTCCAGATGTCTTAACTGCCATTACTAAAATTTATCAGCAGGGTGCTGAGAAAAAATATTCGGATAAACATCCTTTTCAGAAATACTTTGAAGAAGTTGAAGTGGGAGATTCTCTGGAAACGGCAGGAAGAACGGTTACCGATGCAGATATCGTAAATTTCTCTAATGTTTCATGGGATCATTTCTACGCACACACGGATGCAACAAGTTTAACCGGAACAATTTTCGATAAAACAGTTGCTCACGGATATTTCATCCTTTCAGCAGCGGCAGGACTGTTTGTTTCAGGGAAAAAAGGACCGGTTATCGCAAATTACGGACTGGAAAACTGTTCGTTCTTTAAACCTGTTTATGCGGGAGATACGATTACGGTGTATTTAACGGCGAAAGAAAAAATCAACAGAGGAGTAAAAGGAAGAAATATTCCTTCCGGCGTTGTAAAATGGTTAGTTGAAGTCGTAAATCAGAGAGATGAGATCGTTTGTGTGGCAACTATTTTAACGTTGGTGGCAAAACAGTCTCCTTTTATCGATTTAAACTTAAAAAATATTCAGAAAATGCTGAATGGATTAACAGATTCTACTCAGCCAAACTGGGGAAAAATGTCACCTCAGCAAATGATAGAACATCTGGAGCACGGTGTATTGGTAAGTCTTGGCGAACCGGAAGCTGATAAGTGCTTTACTCCTGAAGAACAGTTGGAAAAATGGCAGGATTCTCTGTATAACCACAGAAAAATGCCAAAAGATTTCCCTGCGCCGTTTTTAGAGGATGACGAAAAACTATTGGAGTTAAGACATAAAAATCTTGAAGCTGCTAAACAGTCTTTCATTGATAATTTAAAAAGATTTGTGATCTATTACAAAGAAAATCCACAGGCAGAACACATGAATTTTGTTTTCGGAAAATTAAATAAAGAAATGTGGGAACTGATGCATAAGAAGCATTTTACACATCATTTTGAGCAGTTTGGATTAATTTAAATTCAGAAGATAATATAAAGCAGCATTCTTTAACGAATTGCTGCTTTTTAATTGTATAACTGTTTGATTAAATTGTTTTTAAATGATTTTATTGCTAACTTTAGGATGCGAAATCCGAAAAGCATAAAGAGTAGGAACAATCATTAAAACTAAATCATTATGAAAAACTTAAAAAAACTCTCAAGACCAGAATTGAGAGCCATTGAAGGATCTGGTCCTAATTGGTCTTGTACACCAACTTCGTGTCCTAAAGGAAGCTGCTGTATTCCCGGAAGCTGGCCGACTACTCCAAGAGCGTGCGTTATTTGTGCAGGTTCTTAGTCGTACAAATAAATTTCATGTATCATTTTAATTAGCCTGTTTCGGTTAAAATAATTCTAAACTCCCTTTCAGCTTATGTTGAAAGGGTTTTTTATAATCTTATGTTAAAAACTTCATGATATTTGATACCCTTATTTTTATTCCTTATTTTCAGGCTTAATTATATCATAAAACAAAAGAAATGAACGAAAACTGGCTACAGAAATATGAAGAAGTAAAAGATGTTCTCATATGCCCGACGGATTTGGAAACCTATTTTACGTCTGATGAAATTGCAGGACAGCCATTGGAAACGATAGAGATCGGAAATGTTTCTCTTCCTTCCGGTAAAATAGTGGTGAGAGATCCTCTTGTTGATCTGAACGGAAACCAATCGCCGTATTTTATTCAGGCTCCGAAAGGTGATTTTCCTGTAACCATTGCTGTGGTAAAGTCAGAAGACTGGGGTGACAGATATGCTGTTGTTAAAGTAGAATTTACGAAAGAAAAACCCATTGTATATAGGGAAGCTTTGGTTGGAATTGAAGAATTGGAAGGCGTTACAGAAGATGATTATTTTGGTTTTGGCGTGGATGCGGGTTTAGGCTGTATTACGGATAAAGAAGTGCTTCCTTTTGTGGATAAATTTGTGGACGAAACTGATCTTGACAATTTTTACGATGATTATTTCGCCGGACTTTTTGAGCAAAGCTATAAAGACCATCCGAAAAATCAAAGAGATGCCGGAGATTGGATCAACTGGAAAGTTCCGGATACCAGTTATCATATTCCTATGTTTGCAAGTGGCTTTGGAGACGGTACTTATCCTGTATATTTTGCTTATGATAACAATAACAGTATTTGCGGATTATACATCCAGTTTATAGATATTGAATTAGCCTTAAGCGAAGATGGAGATGAGGATGATGTAGATTAAAAAAGATCAGCCGGATAATTTTTTTCTGACAAACTAAATATGACGAAAACTTTTGCTGAGGAAGTAGTAGAATTTAACCGAAACTTACATTACTCCGGAAATCTTCCCGATGATTTTCAGGTGTTAAATCCTTATCTCGACAATCCCGAAACCATAATTGTCATGGAAAGGTTTTATCAGAAATATTACAATGATTCCAACAAAAGAAAATTTCTGATAGGGATTAATCCAAGTCGTCACGGAGCCGGAGTTACAGGAGTTCCTTTTACAGATACAAAACGTCTGGAAAGCGTGTGCGGAATTAAAATGGAATCTGCTCATACGCATGAAGTTTCCTCAGTATTTATGTATGATGTGATTGAACAGTATGGCGGAGCAGAAAATTTTTATCAGGATGTTTATATAAATTCTCCGTTTCCTTTAGCAATCGTCAGGAAATCGAAAGGTAGCTGGATCAACGCCAATTATTATGATGATAAAGAACTTTTTAAAGATGTAAAAGATTTTATGATTGATTGTTTAAAGAAACATATCACCCTGAATCTCGACATTTCGGAAGTCTTTGTTTTGGGTAAAAAAAATGCAGATTTTATTTCAAAATTAAATAAGGAAGCTAATTTATTTGAAAAAATGACGGTTTTGGAACATCCGAGATACATCCAGCAGTATAAATCCAAAGAGAAACAATTGTATATTGATAAGTACATTCTCTCACTGAAAAATTAAAACTCCCTGAATTTCTCAGAGAGTTTTAGAACGGTGATAATAAATATCGCCAGAACGAGGGAAAACATGATAATCCCCCGATTGCTCAGGGGACATCATCACAATATTATGCTTTAAAATCTTTCATGGTACAATCACCTATCTTAATGAATTTCATGGTTATTAGTTTTTACCTTAACGATAAGCGTATTATTTTTTGATAATTTTATAAGACTCTTTAGAAGACTTTATCGTGTAAACACCTTTTGGAAGATCAGAAATATCAGATTCGTTTGTTCCTTTTTGTGTTTCAATTGTTTTTACCAATTGTCCGCTTTGGCTGTACACCTCAAACTTACTGTTTCCCTCAGTTTTAATGGTAAGTGGACCGCTTGTTGGATTAGGATAAATCCCCGAATCTTTTTTCGATGATCTTACTTCATTGGCAGCTAATACAAGTCCGGTATCTTTTACCCATGTAAATGCATCTAATCCCATATATTGATAACCACCTCCTGCGGTAATTTGTAGCTGATCGATAACGATATTGCTATAATTCTGTCCGTTAAGATTAGTCATGTCTATTAAAGTATATCCATTCGTTGTAGCAATAGAGTTAACAAACCCTGTAGTTTTTGTCTGAGTAAATTTTGTAACTCCGGATAATTTACCTGTAATAGTTAATGTCCCAGTTACAGACTGCGAAGTATTTGCTGCGCCTAAATAAACCCAGAATCTGTTTACTTTAAATAAATTAGATGTTGTCTTAATACTAAAAGAAGTTCCGGCAGATTGGTTACCCGCTCCGGAGTTATCTATATATCTGTTGTCAATTGCGGTACCACTCCATCCAGTCCCCGGATAAGAAGCCTGAATATCGTAAGTATTTACATGCGACAGAATATTGAATATTACACCATTATCAGTAAAGCTTGCGCTTGCATTAGATTCTGTCTCAAATTGTTCCGTACTGGTCTGTCCAAAAGAAAAGACCGAAATAAAAAGAACAGATAAGGTAAAAAGTATAGTACTTTTCATGATTTTAAATTTTTAGGTTGTTAATTATTGTCTTGATGGATATATACCATTTACGCAGATAATATAATTAAGACCAAGGTAAGGTGGCATATTGTTAACAGGCAGGTTCTGACCTGCAAAGGTTACTGAAGCTGAATTGATAGGCGTATCCGGTGCTGCATTTATAAAGCTCGGAACAGCTGTGAAATCTCTTCCTGCCTGAGTTCCCGAAACAGCAATTGATGACGACGATGAAGGCGTTGAAGTTGTTGCGTTAGATTTTGAAACTCTTAGCTGGCTTACTATTGATGGAAGATTTGAGCTTAGCAGAGTGTTGGTAACAGTACCTGCAGCTTCTCCTAATACAACACTTTTACCTGTGTTTGAAGTTCCTGCGCCAACTGGCATACGCCCGTTAAGGTTAGGCAAAGCGAATGTTGTTTTTCCATCTCCGCCATAAACCGATCCCAAGATAGAGAAAAGTGCCTGATTTTGGCTGATATTTAGTATTGAACCGTTGCATAGCATATATCCTCTTGGTGCAAAATTTCCTGCAAAAAGCTTGATGGTTCCAATTAATTCTTCGTCCATGATTATTGTATTTATATTATTAGTACTAGTGTTAAATTAAGGTCTTGAAGGATAAATTCCCTCCACACATATAATGTAGTTGACTCCTAAATATGGAGACATATTGTTAACCGGTAAGTTCTGACCGATAAAAAAAACAGACTGAGGATATAGCATAGTATCCGGAGCTGCATCTATAAAACTCGGAACGGCCAAAAAGTCTCTTCCTGCCTGTGTCCCGCTTACTGCAATCGATGTTGTAGATGTTGGTACAGCTGTTGTCGCATTAGCCGAAGATACTTTTAGCTGACTTGCGAAGCTTGGTAGATTAGAGGCAAGAAGTGTGTTTGTAGGAGTTCCGCTTGCTTCTCCCAATTCATAATACTGCCCTGTTGTAGATTGTCCTGCACTAATTGGAACACGTCCGTTTAGATTGGGTAGAGCAAAAGTTCTGACACCATCACCACCGTAAGTGGTTCCTAAGATCGAGAAAAGAGCAGAGTACTGCGAAATGCTTAGAAGAGCTCCGTTGCAGAACATATAACCTACCGGCGGAAAATTTCCTGCGAACGTCTTGATTACGCCCATTAATTCGTCGTCCATGATAATATAATTTTTCAGTTTTTTTAATTCCTACTCTGTTTATGGCTTTTCGGATGCCGCCAGAAAATCTTTAAAAACTTATGTCGTATTGACATGTCAAAGTAACGGCAATAGCATGATGCATGGTAGAGTAGAAAATACCAAATTGAAGATTCCGTATTTCTACGTAATGAGAATTGTAATGAACACCGGGAGTATAAAAACTTAAATAAAATCTTCCTCAAAATCCCTGTATTTAGTATTTTTGTGTAAATCCAATTAAAACTAAAAATGAACGAATTTGTAGTATCAGAACTGAAGAACAATATTGCCGAAATTACATTCGGAACTCCGAAAAGCAACTCGCTTCCGGGAGCCATTCTTGAAAAACTGGCGCAGACCATTCTTGATGAAGGTGCAAAAGAAGAAGTAAAAGCTATTCTTGTAAAAAGTGAAGGTGAAAAAGCTTTCTGCGCAGGAGCGAGTTTTGATGAACTTCTGGAAATTGAAGAGCTGGAAAAATCAACAAAATTTTTCGGAGGCTTTGCCAAAGTGCTGAATGCGATGAGAAACTGCGGAAAAATAGTCGTGGTAAGAGTTCAGGGTAAAACTACAGGAGGTGGAGTAGGAATTGCGTGCGGTGCAGATTACTGTTTCGCTACCAAAGATTCAGCTTTGGCTTTAACGGAAATAAATCTAGGAATAGGACCTTTCGTGATCGGACCTTATGTGGAAAGAAAAATCGGAAAGTCTCAGTTTTCAGCCATGGCGATTGATGCAGATTTCAGATCGGCAGAATGGGCAGAACAGCACAATATTTATCATTCGGTTTCAGAAACTATTGAAGAAATGGATACCAAGCTGGAAAAATTCCTTCAGACTCTGGCTTCAAGAAGCAGCGATGCTCTGGCTTTAATTAAGAAAGTTTCATGGGAAGGGACAGATCATTTTAATGAACTGATGCCTGCAAGAATCCACATGAGCGCAAGTCTGATTCTGGAAGATTCTGCAAAAAAGAATATTGAATCTATTAAAGAAAGATTAAGAGCAAAGTAATTTATACATTGAGCCGTTGATAAGATCAGCGGCTTTTTTTTGAAATAAATTCTAAATTTCCCAAAAAAATATTTTGCAGATTCAAAATAAATAATAACTTTGTAATTCAAAGTTCTTTTTATGGAATCAAAAAACTATCACGAAGACTTATCACACATTCGCTCTATGATGGAGCGTTCTTCCAGATTTATTTCTTTGAGCGGGTTGTCCGGAGTTGTTGCGGGATTAGCGGCAATTATAGGAGCAGTGTATGTCTATTTTGTTTTTCAGAGAGAGGGAATTGATTATTTTGATGGGGAAAGAAATATTTTCGGACCATCATTAGTGAAAGAACTTGTCATCATCGGCATTGTTATTTTAGGAGTTGCATTGCTCAGTGGTTATATTTTCACAGCCAATAAAAGCAAAAAGAAAGGTTTGAAGATTTGGGATGCAACCACTAAAAGACTTTTGGTTACCTTTGCAGTTCCTTTGGTAACGGGAGGTTTCTTTTGTCTGGCGCTTCTTTATCATCATCTTTTTGTGTTTATTGCTCCGGCAACACTGCTGTTCTATGGACTGGCTTTGGTAAGTGCGGAACGATACACATTAACAGATATAAAATATTTAGGCTATTGCCAGATTGTTTTAGGATTAATTTCTTTGTTCTTTTTAGGATGGGGACTGGTTTTCTGGACGATTGGGTTTGGTGCTTTGCATATCGTGTATGGATTGATAATGCATAAGAAATACAAATAGAATTGTGAAAAAATGGGGGATATTTTTAATCATTATTTTTGCAGTTGTGTTCTGCAAAGCTTATTTATTCCGGATATTTTTTTCATATGACATAATTAAAGAAAGAACGGTTTTAGATATTGCCAACGAGAAACTGAAAAATCGGTTGAAGGAAACTGGAAGTAATAAATCTGTAGAAGATCTCATTCTGGATTCTTTGAAAGAAACTGCTTCTACCCTTAGTTTTTCATTTGATAAATGTGATCATGAAACGGATAAATTAGTAGAAACCAAAAAAGCAAACTGTATCGGTTACCCAGCATTTTTAGCTTCTGTTATTCAGTTTAAATTGAAGCAGAGCGGACTGCAAAATGATTGGAAGGTTCATCATAACGTCGGAGAAATTTATTTAATGAATGAAAATATCAACAGACATTTTAATTCCGGATTTTTCAGAGATCATGATTTTGTAACCGTTGAAAATGTAAAGACAAAGGAAATTATAGGTGTTGATGCAACAGTGTATGATTATTTCAGAATAGACAGGACAAAATTAAAATGATAAATATAAATCAACTCAACAAAGAATTCGAAAGCCGTGTAAGATTGGGCATTATGTCTGTTCTCATGGTAAACGACTGGGTTGATTTCTCAGAAATGAAAAGCCTGCTGGAAATTACGGACGGAAATCTTGCCAGTCACAGCAACGCGCTGGAAAAAGCAGCATATATAGAAGTGAAGAAAGAATTTGTGGGCAAGAAACCCAAAACATCGTATCGCGTAACCCAAAGTGGAAGAGAAGCCTTTACAGAACATCTTAATGCTTTGGAAAAATTACTCGGAAAATAAGAGTTAAATTTTTTTATTTTCAAACTTTGAAACACAAAGTACTTTTAATATTTTAAAATGTAAATTATGACTTTAGAAAAACAAAAAACAATCATCATTTTCGCAGTTCCTGCATTATTGATGCTTACGGCATTTTTTGCCAATCTTTTTGCAGAAGGCTGGAACTGGTCTCCTGCTGATTTTATTATTGCCGGAACTTTACTTTTCGGAACTGCATTTTTCATCAATCTTGTCATCCGTTCGAAAAAATCTTTACGGTATAAACTGCTGATCTGCTTTGCGATTTTATTAGCTCTGGCTTTAGTCTGGATCGAATTGGCAGTCGGGCTTTTCGAAACTCCTTTCGCGGGAAGCTAACATTGTAAAAAACTAAAACATAAATGAACAGGAAAACATTTTTAAAAAAGATCTTTCAGCTTTCTGTAATAGGAGCATTCCCTCTTCTCTATTCATGGCAGATTGAACCGTTTTGGCTTGAGTTTGTAGAACGGAAACTTCCAATTAAAAATTTACCCCAAAATCTTGAAGGAAAAATCCTGATGCAGATTTCCGACCTTCATGTTGGAACCCGCTTCGACTGGAATTTCATTATCGATTCTTTTCAGAAAGCTAAAAAATACAATCCGAATTTTGTAGTGTACACAGGAGATTTTGTTAATCATGGAGGAGCTAAAGAAACGGAAGACCTTAAAAAAGTGATGCAACACGCGGTGTTGGGAAATCTGGCAACATTCGGTATCCTGGGAAATCACGACTACGGAAAAGACTGGCAGGATCTTCAGTCGTCCGACAATATCTGCAATATTCTGGAAGGCTTCGGAATCACAATGCTGAATAATACGCAACAGGAAAGCAACGGACTGAATTTTATCGGTTTTGAAGATTTATGGTCGCCCAATTTTGCACCGCAGAAAGTGATGAAAGATTATGATCCTTCCAAGGCAAATATTATTCTCTGTCATAATCCCGATGCCTGTGATAAAGATATCTGGAATGGTTATCAGGGTTGGATTCTGAGCGGACATACGCATGGAGGACAATGCAGAATTCCCGGAGTCATTACGCCTCTGCTTCCCGTGAAAAACAGAAAATATATTTCCGGAGAAATTGATCTTGAAGATGGAAGAATGCTTTATATCAACCGTGCTTTGGGACATTCTTTTCAGGTTCGCTTTATGGTGCGTCCGGAAATTACGGTTTTTACTTTAAGACAAGGATAAATGACAAAACTAGGACTAAAAATTTTTGTATTGGGAATATTGGTGATCATCATTTTCACCATAGATTATCCTTTAAGAGAAAAAACACTGTATGGTAAATACGTCAATACAAATTACGAAAATCCGATTTGCTGTGTTGAAGCTCCTCATGAACCGGATACTTTGATCTTATTCCGTGACGGACATTTTGAAAGCGGATTTTATGGGAAAGGTCGGTTTGAGGTTAGTAACGGGCTTGTTTCCAGAATTATATTGCATTATATAAGTGATGGAGAACCGGCATTAGGTAATACTTATTTTTCGAATAAACTTTTTGAAAAGCCAAAAATTATTCTGAATGCAGACATGAATCATGTCTATACTAAAATCGATTAAAATTATAAACTATGAATGAAAAAACAATCATAATTATCGGAAAAACTCTGTTTTGGCTTTCATTTATTTTAGGAAGCATCTCTTTGTTCGGGTATGCTCTCACTAAAAATAATTTACTTGCTGAAGGTGGAATTTTGGTTTTGGAATATGGATTTGTAGTTAATATGATTGTTCTTGTTACTCTATTAATCTACGGAATTGTTCATAAGAGTAAACTCAATGCCTGTCTTAAATCTTCAGGAATTATGCTGATTAATATTCCCATAGCAATAATTTATATCATTATTGGAGTTCAGCTTGTTTCAATTAATTTTTTAAACTCATAAACTATGAAAAAAATACGCGTCAAATTTCTTCTATTTGTCTATAATAAAACCCAGAAACTGTACAGAACCTATTTCAAGAAAAAGAAAAGGCAGTGGCAGTTTACCGAAAAACAACTGCTGGAGTTTCAGGAAGATTCTCTGGGCAGAAAATTGGGAGAATTTTATAAAAAACATGGTTTCACAATGATTCCCAAAATGGAAAATCACGATGTTCATCACCTCATTACAGGATGCGGAACCAATTTTGAGGACGAAATCGCTATGCAGTTTCTCCTGTTAGGAAACGGAAAACTCAACGCCCATCTTTTGGCAGCGATTGTTTTGGGTAGCCTCATTTTACCGGAATATTACAAAATCTACATCAAAGCCTACAAAAAAGGACAAAATATGCGTCCGTTTTACCAGTGGGATTTTGAAGCTTTGCTCTGGCAGAATTTTGAGCATCTGAAAGATTTCATTCAACAGAAGAATACCGCTGTTTTGCATTAATCATGGAAAGCGTAAAATTTAGTCCCGTCGGAAAAAGTCTGTTTCTGATTTCGTGGCTGCTTGGAACCATCATCTTATTGGCATTCTGGATCTCCAAATCTTGGTTTCTTGTCTGGCTCGGATTTTATTATGTCGTTATTGCCATTGTTGTCAACATCATTGTTTTTTGCTCCGAATTGCTGACTTTTTTAACCGATGTTTCAGATAAAAAATCTCACGGAAACTCAGCTTTGCTGATTTTGTTGAATATTCCGATTGCCGCCTTTTACTTTTTTATTTTCACCAACATTTAAACTAACCTATGAAAACACATCACTATATATTTCTTACGACCCTGCTTTTTGTTATTGTATTTTATGATCAGAATGTAGGTCTCAATCTCGGAATTATCGGAATTATTTATGCCGTGCTTACTTTCTTCAGAACACCTGAACGAAACCGAACCAAAACGTTTATTTTTCTTTTTGCAACGAGCATTATTTCGAGTGCTGCGTTTGCGTGGTACGGAGATTTTCCGTCCTTTCTGGCGGTTGTCAGTTCACTGTTATTGTTAGGATACAGATCCCGAAACCGAAGAATGAAAATCCTTTTGCTGGTTCCGGTGTTTGTGACAAACTGCTTTACAGAGTTTTTCAGAATTCTGAATTTTGATGCGTGGCTTCCTAAAAGAAACGTTTCCAGTTTGTGGCAGAAAACACTGGCTTTTGTCATAATTCCTTTAATTCTGATCTCCGTTTTCTTTGGAATCTATTCCGCAGGAAGCGATCATTTTGCCAATTTATTCACCAATGTGGAGCTTGATGTCAATTTCTGGCAGCTTTTTGCTATGATTGTTTTAGGCTTTTTTATCGCATTCAATTACTGGAATTTCGCCGTTGAACGTTTTATTTACAAAAGCAACAGATTGCTGGATAACAATTTCGGAGAGAAAGATAAAATTCAGAAAGCCACCTATTCTTTTCTTGATCTGGATGCAGAAAGAATGAGCGGCGTAATTTCTTTATTTGCGCTGAATATTCTGCTCGTCTTTTTCATCATCACCTACAACTATGAACAGTTTTACGAGTCAGTAAAAAGTCCTGTAAAACTCTCCGAAGAAACACATGAAAGAGTAAATGCAGTCATTCTGTCGATCATCATGTCGATTCTGGTGATCATGTTTTACTTTAAATCGAATTTCAATTTTGATCCGAAAGCCGGATTGATGAAAATGTTAGCCAAAGTCTGGATTTTCCTGAATGCCGTTCTCGTTATTTCTGCCATGGTGAAAAACTCAGAATACATCATCAATTATGGTTTTACCTACAAAAGACTGGGTGTTTATGCATTTTTGATATTGGCTTTAATTGGCTTGGTCACCACTTTTATTAAAATTCAGAAGCAGAAGAGAAACGTTTTCCTTTTCAATACGATGGCTTGGTATATTTACGGAGTAATCCTTGTTTGCAGCTACATCAATTGGGGCGGAATCATTACTTCTGAAAATATGAAACGTAAAGACTTTGCTTTAAACTACCATAAAACTCAAATTAATTTCAGTGAGAAGCGATTGCTGAATTATGCCGAAGAACATCACAACGATGCCTTAAAATCTGAAATTCTGAATTTAGAAAGAGTGAAATTCCAACAAAATGAAACATTTCTTTCTCAGGTTTTGTATTACCAGAATTTAAAGTAAGAAGATCTTCGGTCAAACCTCACAGGTTTCAAAAACCTGTGAGGTTTTTTTAATCAATCAGAAAAGATTGTTATTAAAAAATCATCTTAAATAATCAATGGAACAATTTTGGCATCTCCATAAACTTTAAAATCAAGGCGGTTTATACCGCACTTAAAAATTATTATTATGAAAAAATCCTTATTGCTCATCCCATTATTTATTATTTCCTGTAAAAAAGAATCTGCTCTTGCTGAAACCCAGAAGAATGATTCAGTAATCGTAAGCGAGCAACCCGATACTGCTCCGAAAATGGATTCCGCAGCCGTAAAGATGAAGGATTCCGTAATCAACAATGCACCGAAAACAAAAGAAGTTCTTAAAACAGGAGTGATGAGAACGGTAAAGGATGGTAAAATTACCAGAACTGTAGATGCAGAACAGTTTCCGATTACTTTAGGAGAAGAATTTACGAAAGACGGACAGGAATTTACTCTTAAAATCATCAATTTCGATCAATCTAAAATAAAGGCAAAAATTTCGACCAATGAAAAGGATTTCAACATCCGCTTTAACCAGATCAAGCTTCCCAATGGAGATTTCGACGGACCTTTCGGAAGAGAAATTACTTATGATGTAAAAGATAAAGGTGAAGTCTGGCTGATCATCGGCAAAAGCAATATGGCTTCCGGTAATACCAAAGGCAGTTTTACCGTAAGTGTAGAATAATTTTCATCATTTTGGTACAGTTTATGCAAACAAAACTTTAAAATTTATCATTATGAAAAATATATTTTTGACGGCGGCAGTAGCTTCAGTAGCTCTTGTAAGTTGTGGAACGGTGCAGTCGTTGGTTCAGAATACATTTCCTTATACAGCCAATGTGTTAGTTTCCACAGGAGTTCCTGCTGATAAAGAAGTTTCTTCCACTTCCACCGCTTCTAATGTTCAGACGTGGTTTGGAGGGAATAACAATGCAAAAATTAAAGACGTAAGAATATCGGATGCAAAAGTTTCTGTTGTTTCTCCTACAGGAGGAAGCCTGAATGCTTTCAAATCCATAAAAGTATACATTTCATCCAGCGGAACGGCCGAAAGACTGGTTGCTTCTAGAACTAATATCTCTACCGATGCTTCAAGTTTGAATCTTGATCTTGCAACTTCAGGATTTCTGGATGAGGTAGTAAAAAGTACGGGGGTTACCGTAAGAACGGTTTATGAACTGAAGAACCAGACAAGTTCTGACATGAACCTTAGAATCGCACTAAATTTCAGCAGCGTTCCTGCGAATTAGTTTTTTTATAAAAGTTTATTTTAAAAAACGTCTTTCAGATTTCTGAAAGACGTTTTTGCTGTTTTTTATAGAAAAGATTATTTAAAATCTACCAGTTCCACATCAAAAATAAGGGTTGCTCCCGGAGGAATTACGCCACCTGCTCCGTTGTCTCCATAAGCAAGATCAGCCGGAATGTAGAATCTGTATTTTGCACCCTTCGACATCAGTTGGATTCCTTCTGTCCATCCTTTGATCACCCCTGAAATATTTAATTCGATCGGTTGTCCTCCGTTTTTATCTGTAGAGTCGAAAACGGTTCCGTCCATTAATTTTCCGGTGTATTTTACGTTTGCAGTACTTGAAGCAGTTGGTTTTGCTTTGCCGTCACCTTCTTTAAGAATTTCATATTGCAAACCGCTTGCTGTGGTTTTTATGTTCTTGTTCAGTTTATTTTTAGCTAAAAACTCAGCACCTTTTTTTTTGTTTTCCTCTGCTTTTACTTTTGCTTCAGCCTGTTTTTTTTCGTTCTGCTTCTGCATAAAGCCCTGCAAAAAGGCTCCCATTTCTTCTTTCGGGAATAAACTTGGCTTATCTCCGAAAGCATCTTTAAAACCTTGTGCCAATAATTCAGGATCTGCCGGAAAGCCCTGCTTCTTCATGTTTTCAGCAATATCTAGACCGATGTAGTAAGAAGCTTTCTGCTCGTCTGTATAAGATTTCTGAGCGAATGCAAGATTTACTCCTGTTAAAAGAACTAAGGTAAATAACGTTTTTTTCATTGTTGAATGTAAATATATTTTCTGCGAATTTAAGCTTTTGTAACGGAATCCATCACAATTGTTACCGGTCCGTCATTAATTAACGAAACTTTCATGTCTGCTCCGAAAATTCCGCTCTCGGTTTTCAGTCCGGATTTTGAAATTTCTTCTTTAAAATAATCAAACAAAGGAATGGCTTTATCCGGTTTTGCGGCTTTAATGAAAGAAGGACGGTTTCCTTTTTTGTAATCGGCAATCAGGGTAAACTGACTGATGCATAATATCTCTCCCTGAATATCCTGAACGGAAAGATTCAGTTTGCCATCTTCATCCCCAAAAATCCTGAGGTTTAAGATTTTCTGTACAAGCCAGTCTGCATCGCTTTTTTCATCATTTTCATCAATTCCTACCAGAAGCATTAAACCGTTTCCGATTTCCCCGACCACTTTTCCATCCACTTTTACGCTGGATTCTGAAACTCTTTGTATGACAACTTTCATTACAAATTTTTAGCTGTTTTTTGTTTTCCAGAATTCTACCTGTTCTTTCAGCTCTCGGATGCGCTCTTCATACATTTCAATTACTTTTTCAGATAATTGATTGATGGTGATATGGGTATCATGATGTGTATTTGTTTGAACCGCAGAAGCATTATCTTGATTTGTATTTATATTATTATCTGAGTTAATAAAAAAGTCTTCTGGTTTAATGTCTAAATTTTCACATAGTTTCTCAATATGATTTACCCAAGAGTTTGTTTCACCGGTTTCTATGCGACTGTATGCTGAACGAGAAATTTGCAGCCTTTCAGCCATTTCTTCCTGAGAAAAACCTTTAGTTTCTCTCAATCTTCTTATTTTGCTTCCTATCTGAATGTTCATTATGATTTAATATTATACTGATAACAAAAGTAACAAAAACTATCTTTCCAATTCATAAAATTTATTCCTCCCGAAAAAAGAGAATAGATTCCCGAAAACAGAACAGTAAGGTATCGGAATAAAATATATATTTGAAGCATCAAATTTTTAATTCAATACAAAATGAAAAAATCTTATTTCCTGATGCTTATGGCATTGGTATTATTTCTGGTTAGCTGCCGCACAGAAGATGCCTCATCCGACAGTTTTTCTTCTGAAACTCAAAAAGAAAAAGCGAAGGTTTACCTCATGAAGGACGTTCCTGCTTTTAAAAATTTTTTAGAAACGAAAATAAACTCGTCCAATTACTTTTCAAAATCCAATTCTTACGCTGCATTGCTTTTTGATAATCAGCCTGTAGACGTTGTAAAGAAAGGTAACAAAACATCTTACAGTACTTTTACTAAAAAAGATGATACGGTTTATGAGATACTGGTGTATACTACAGGAGAAAAGGAATCATTCTTTATCGCACAGTATATTTCCAATACGCCAATTCCTTATCTGGATCTTACAACCTTCTCGGGTACTGTACATTATAAGTCTTACAACGGAGAACTTATATCCAGTCTTTCTTTCGAGAACGGGATTGCAAAAACAGCCTCTAAGAATGCTGATAAGACAGCAACTGGCTGTTATACAGTAATTACTACACCTGTCTCCTGTATAGAAGGTTTGCATTTTCCGGGAAAACCCTGTGCTTATGAAGGAACAATTAATGCGGCTTATTACGATACACAAATTATTAACAGTTGTTTTCAGGATGAATTTTATAATGAAATAGGAAATGGAGGAAGCTACGGACCGGATGGAGGTGCAGGAAGTAATCCTGCTTATAGTCTTCCCGCACCGAGTGCTATTAATTATATGCTTACACAGATCGGTATGCAGAGCTTAAATACACAGCAGTTTTCTTATCTGCAAAATCATTTGATGGAAGCGGATAATTTAAGAGCTCATTTTTTAGCAAACCAAAATGTAGATACTGCCAATTTTTTATATTGGGTTTTAACTCACTTTATGAATAATAGCCAGACTGCGGATTATTTTAAAAATCATCTTGATGATCTGGAAAAGATAAAATTGGAAGGAATTGATTACAGTAAATCAGATCAAATACAGATGGCAAATGCTCTTGCGCCTATATTTACGGAATTAATCATTGCGGAACAAAATAATACCGTAAACCAAATAAACGTTCAAAATCCAATATGGAAATTTGCTAAGGACTACATGATTTACCTTATTAAAAATAATGCACCCAAAGCAGTAGAGTATGGAAGAATTATATATGAGCATTCTAATAAATATTTTAAGACCCATCCTAATTCACTTCAAAAAGTAAATGATTTTATAGAATTCATGAAAATCGGTGTATTGGCAGAAGTTCCTATTATAACAAATCCACACTACATGAAATGGACAGATGTTTTAGTATGCTGGCTATTTGAAATAGGTGATTTTCCTGTGAATGATTCCGCAGGATATGGAAATTTACCGACTATTGGTTTCGCCGGTGCGGATTATACGATTAGTGGAGATCCAAGTAGTATCATTCCTATGAGATATTTATCAGCTCATAGAATTAAAAACGGAATTCCTGATGAAAATTCTGTATTAGGTATAAAGAAAAAAGCTATTGATAATATTAAATTAGGAAATTATGAATCTGTTCAAGGAAATTGGATTTTTGGATCGGACGCAACGGTAGATACTATTGTAAAACTAGATGGAATGCAGTTTTGTATAGGTTCTTATCAACCCATTGTCTATATTACACCATTAGGAGGTAACCAATATAAACTTACGTTTATTATTAAAAATAAGACAGGTTGGACATCAGGAACAAGAGGACTGAATGATTATAATGGAGACCCTACCGATGATAGCATAATTACTGACCAACCGAGAGGGACAGGTGTACATTTGGGCGGAACTATTGCCGAAACATTTGGCTGGTACGAAATAATAACTGTAAATTAGAAATTATGAAAAACTTATTTTTGTTGATTTTTATACTGTCTATAGTATCTTGCCAAGATGGTCCCAGAGCTGTATTTAATGAAGAATTTGTAAAAGTAAATCCTAAAACTGAGCTCCCATTTGAAAAGCTGATTGGAGAGTATGGCTTGGATAATGATTCTAAAAGAAGATATGGAATTACCAATAATGATAGTGTGAAACTAATTATTAAGAAAGATTCCAGTTTTATTGCTGAAAATTATTTAGATTATAAGGCTGATAGCTTATTATTGAAAATATATAATGGAAAACTTATTTATACTAATGATTTTAAAGATTCTTTTCTGTATTTAAGACCTAAGGATAATAATTTTATTGGTGGTGGTTCTTTTGATATTTATTATCGTAAAAAAGATAGTGTGTTTGTCTTATATGTATATACACCTTTTATTCCTGCCACAAAAGAAAATAATATGAAGTATAGAGAGGGGGATTATTTGAGATATATAAAAGTGAAATAACTATTGATAAAAATGAAAAAAATATTATTACTGTTAATATTCAGTGTTTCCTTTATAAGTGCACAAAAATATTCATTTGACTATAAAATTGTCTTTAGTAGTTATAATGAAAAAAACAAAAAAAATGAGACAAATATGTCTTATATTCTTAATACGCAAAATCCTTTTTATTATATGCGAATGTTTAATAATAAGAATGGGGTTCTGCATGATTATAAAGAAAAAATTTGTGATATGCACTTTTTTAGGTTTCATAATCAAGATAAAATTAAGTACAAATTCACAAATTCAGAAACATATGTTACTAAAGATGAAAAAATAATCAATAACATTATCGTAGAAAAATTAGATGAAAATAAATATCTCATAAAATGCTTTGAAAATGAAAAAAGTGAAAAATCAAACTTAGAGCTGACTCTCATATTAAAACCAAAAAATGTAGATTTAATTCGGTTTTATTTCTTAGATCTTAGTAACAATATACATCAAAAAATTATTAGTAAGTTGAAAGAAAAGCTAAATGGAGATTATAATTATGTAATTGAAAATTATATTGTTGATTATAAAAATGGTTTTCTAAGACAATATAAAATAGATAAAGTAGAAAAAATAAATCTGAAAATTATAAATTTATAAAAAGAAAACCGCAGAAAATCTCTGCGGTTTTTATTTTTAATAATAAATATTTAAAATTTTCCCAGCAGGATCATAATTGTAAAGGTACGTTTTCGGCTGTACATTGGCTACAGCAGTGGGTTGTCCGGTTAATAAAATCCATTGGGCATTGTCTTTCGGGCAGACAATTCTGATGTTATCCTGAACTTCCAGAGTGGTATTGCTGTCGGGGCAGATGTGAGGCGCGTTTCTGTCGTAGGCTTTAAAAGAATTGTCCGATGCTCTTACCACAATTAGTCCCTTCGTTCCGGATTGCTGCTCATTGATGTAAACCCAGCCACCAACCTGATTCAGTGCGTAGTAAGCAGGGAGGTTCAGATTTAGCGTAACATTGATCGGATTACTTGGAAAGCAACTTACGGTATCTTCACGGCTTCCGCATGAATGTATAGATAAATTACTGAAAATCAATAATGTGATGATAGATAATATTGAAAAAGTTTTTTTCATTTCAATTTAAATTTTTATATATTTGTAAAAATTAAACGATTATTACACGAAAACATTGTCCGGCAAATGTCGGATTATTTTTTTATACTAAAACTAAATTTTGAAAATTATGGCAAGCTATGTTACAAAGGAGGGATTAGAGAAAATGAAAGCTGAGCTGGAACAGTTGGAAACTGTAGAGAGACCAAAAATTACTCAGCAGATCGCAGAAGCAAGAGACAAAGGAGATTTGTCGGAAAATGCAGAATATGATGCGGCAAAAGAAGCTCAGGGAATGCTTGAAATGAGGATTTCTAAGCTGAAAGATGTGATCTCCACTTCAAAAATCATAGACGAAAGTCAGCTCGATACTTCAAAAGTTTCAATTCTTACCACAGTAAGACTTAAAAATAATGCAACCAACCAGGAGCAGGTGTTTACACTGGTTCCTGATAATGAAAGCGACCTGAAATCCGGAAAGATCTCAGTAAACACGCCGATTGCAAAAGGATTGCTTGGAAAGGCGGTAGGAGAAACGGCAGATATTACTTTACCAAACGGAAACAAACTGTCTTTTGAAGTATTGGACATTACCCTGTAATGGAAGAAAAAGAACTGAAGTTTAATTTCTAATCAAAAACATTTTTAAGTAAAAATGAGCACAATATTCACAAAAATCATCAATGGTGAGATCCCCTCATATAAAATTGCCGAAGATGAAAACTTTATTGCATTTCTGGATGCAATGCCTTTAGTAAAAGGACACACGTTGGTTGTTCCCAAAAAAGAAGTTGATTTAATTTTTGATCTGGACAGCGAAGAATACAAAAACCTTTGGGGTTTTTCTCAGGAAGTTGCACAAAAAATTAAAAAGGCAATACCTTGTGTGAGAGTTGGTGTGGCTGTTGTAGGATTAGAAGTTCCTCATGCACATATTCATCTCATTCCGCTTAATACAGTGGAAGATATGAATTTTAAAAATGAGCGACTAAAACTTACGAGTGAAGAATATACAGAGATTCAGAACTCAATAATTAATTCTTAAAAATAAAAGAAACTCGTAAAGCAGATTTTTACGAGTTTCTTTAATCTATACCTTATATATTTAGATATAAAAAAATGAATTCAAACCAATGTTCTTTCTGCGGAAGAAAGAGAAATGAAGTGCAGATGCTGATTTCGGGTCAAAACGGCTTTATTTGCGAAAATTGTATTGAGCAGGCTTATACAATCGTGAAAGACAGCAGTTCAAAATCAGGATATGCTCCGGCAGAAAATATAAACGAACTTAAGAAACCGAAAGAGATTAAAGAATTTCTCGATCAGTACGTAATCGGGCAGGATCAGGCAAAAAAACAATTGTCGATTGCCGTGTACAATCACTACAAAAGATTACTTCACGCTCAGGACGAAAACAGGGAAGTAGAGCTTGAAAAATCAAACATCATTATGATCGGTGAAACGGGAACAGGGAAAACGTTGCTGGCAAAAACCATTGCCAGAGAACTGAATGTTCCTTTCTGTATAGTGGATGCTACGATTTTAACGGAAGCTGGTTATGTAGGTGAAGATGTGGAAAGTATTCTTTCAAGACTTTTAATGGTTGCCGATTATGACGTGGAAAAAGCCGAAAAAGGAATCGTTTTTATTGATGAAATTGATAAAATCGCCAGAAAATCAGACAATCCGAGTATCACAAGAGACGTTTCCGGAGAAGGAGTTCAGCAGGGATTACTGAAATTATTGGAAGGAAGTATTGTGAATGTTCCGCCACAGGGAGGAAGAAAACATCCGGATCAGAAATATATTCAGGTGAATACTCAGAATATCTTGTTTATTGCAGGTGGAGCCTTCGACGGGATCAAAGAGATCATCGAAAGAAGAATGAACAAGCAGGCAATAGGTTTCAGTTCGGAAAAAATTAATAAAACGGATGAAGACGAATACATATTAACGAATATTAATGCCATCGATCTTCGTTCTTTCGGTCTTATCCCTGAACTTTTAGGAAGATTCCCGATCATTACCTATCTTGATAAGCTTACCAAAGAAACAATGGTAAGAATTATGAAAGAACCTAAAAATTCAATAGTAAATCAGTTTATCGAACTTTTTAAAATGGACGGAACAAATCTGAAGTTTACGGATGGAGCCATTGAAAAAATTGTTGAAGAAACTATTGAAAAAGGTTTAGGAGCAAGAGGTTTGAGAGGGACCACAGAAAAGGTGCTTGAGGATTATATGTTTTCTATAGGTGAAGAACAGGAGATCATATTAACAGAGGATAATATTTTTGTTAATAAATAAAATATTTTTGTTTTTTAGTAAAAAAAACATAACTTTGCATTTGAGATATTGTATTAACACACAAATATTTATATACAATGAGAAAAAGTTTATTTGCTATTGGTTTATTGGCAGCTACTTATTCTGTTCAGGCGCAGAATGTTCTAGTACACGTAGATGATGCTGCTACTACGTATGTAAGTGAAGGTACTTTGGTATATAGTGGAGGAGGATTCCAGACCAGAGGAGCTGGTATCGTAGATGTTCATGGGAACATTATGGTAGATGCTTCCTCAGCGGATGCTTTCAAAACAATTACTACTGGTGGTGCTAACAAAACAGATGGTGGAAACATCGTCTTAAGACTTAATACACCAGGAAGTTACGATGCTTCTACTTACGGTCAGCTTTACATTAATGGTATTTCTGCGGCAAATCTTACCGGTGTGGTGAGTAAAGAGTACAGAACGGCTAAAAATGGTAACGGAAACTATTTCCAGCAAATGGCATTACCTTTTGCAGGAAAAGCGTACAGTACCTTATCAACAGAGTTGAACAAGTCTTTCGGTACTACAAGAACTCTTAACAACCCGGGATATGTTAATAATGATTTGATCTTATCATGGAATAACGCAAATGCCGTTTCAGATCATGTTACGAATCTTGCCAACACAACTCCTAATTTTCCAGCATATTACATGTTAGGCTCGAGATCAAACAATCTTGATTTAAGTACTCCACCATCAACTTTACCCACTATTGCACCTACTGCTACAGGTAGTGTTTATACACTAAGCGGTGCTCCGGTGCGTTCTGAAGATCTTACAGCCGTGAGTTTGCAGAATGCAGGAAATGTTTCTTTTGGAACGAACGGTCTTGGGTATAATACTTATGGAGAGCAATATGCAACTTATCTTCAGGATCAGTTCTCTAATACAACAGGAAAATTTGTAGGAAACTTCGGTAAAAATATTTATCAGTTTGGAAATCCTTACTTCACTAATCTTGATTTATCAAGAATTGGATATGTTGAAAACACTGGGGTAACGGATGGAAATGCTGTGTCTAATATTTGGGGAGTAAAATATACAACGGGAACAGTCGTTAGTTATGCTGGAGGAAGCAATGGAGGTGGTGGAACATACACTACCGGAGCTCAGGTTCAGACATATACTACAGGAGGAGTTCCTGTTGGAGATACAGGTTTACTTATCAAACCAATGCAGACTTTCGTGTTGAAATTAAGAGACAACACAGCACAGACATTGAATTTTTCTACTCTTAGAAGATTTAACAGCACTGTTAGAGCTGCAAATGTAGATTATAATGTAAATGCTGCTAAATCTTCAGCGAATACAACCTTCGGACAAAAAGGAACTACCAATACTGTAAAACAGCTTGGAGTAATTGCTCTGGATGTTAATGGGAATGAAGTTGGAAGAACTTATTATGTGGTAAATCCAAACTTTACAACAGGACATCAGACATCGTCTGCAACAACAGTTCAGGCTTCTGCTACAGGAGGGGATGTTATCGGTACTTTTGAAGAAGCTCCAGGTGGAGGTTATGATAATAACAATCTTAACTATTGGTTATATATTAATGAAGCTAACGAAGTTAATTTCTTAGGGAAGAATGTTAAGCTTGTTAATTATAATACCAATGTAGTTAAATCTTATAAATTTGAAGTTAAAGAAAACGGAGAATTGGTAAATAACGGAGTACATCAGTTATCATCAGGAACCGGCTTCTATTATAAAGCAGCTAACGGAAGTTTGCAGCAGGCAATTCAGGGAGGTACCACTTCAGCTATCGCTACTGAAGCGGATCTGTACTATGGAGAGCCATCCGGTATCGTATTAGCAACAAATGATACTAAATCGCCATCAAGAACATTGGTTGTTTACAATCCTGCAATTGATAACTATATCGTTAGATTTGATCCTAATTGGAAAAAAGCAGACATCGAAGTTTATGATATGAGTGGTAAATTAGTAATCTCTAAAAAAGCTGTTGAGACTTCTAGAGACTTCGTAATTGAATTGGATAAAAATATCAAAAATTCTTACGTAGTAAAAGTTGTTTCAGACAAAGGAGATATTGTTAACACAAAAATCTTAAAATAATTGAATATGAAAACTATTAATAAACTGGTCTCTACTTTTTTTCTTTTTGCAATATTATGGGTGAGCGCACAGGCACCACCAAACCCTGGTGATGGGGGAACCGGAGGATCTGGTTCCGGAGGTACTGTAGTATCCTCACCGATAGACATGTATGTGTATGCATTAGGAATTATTGCTGTATTGTTTATTGCATTTTTTACTAAAAGATATACAGCGAAGAAAGCATAAAATTTTATTAAAATAATATTAAACTCTCTGATTACTCGGAGAGTTTTTTTATTTTTACGCTATGAAAAAAATTTTTACAATATCAGCTTTAGCAGCTGCATTTTCATTACAGGCTCAGTTTACAGTCTCCATTCAGGCTCCTGCCGATTTTAAAGACCAAGACGCAATTTTATATACTCTAAACGGTTCTAAAGATATTATTGTAACGAAAGAACAAAGTAAAAATAATACATGGACTTTCAAATATCCCAAGAATTATTTGGGAATGATGAAAGTCTATTTTCCCAACTCCAACAACACGTTCAACTTTATTTCTGAAAATAAAAACGTAAGTGTTAAGCTTGAAACACAGGCTAATAAAATAAAAGATATTATTTATCTTGATGAAGCTAATGATATCATGAGTGAGCTTCAGGAAGGCTCACAGAAGAAGGAACTTATTCTGCCTGCTTTAGCTCAGATCAAAGAATATTATAAAGACAATACGGAGTTTGGAAAAGCATTAAAGACTGAGATCAACAGACTTTCCGGGAATGCTTCAGGAATAGATCAGGCACAGCATCCGTTTATTTATTTTTATAATACCAACTACAGTAAATTTTTGTCTGGCGATGCTTCTAAGAAAATAAATCAGGAAGAAATCATCAATTTTATTGATAAGTCTAACGATATGTTAGAAACATCATCATTATTAAGACCTATTTTAGTAAGTTACCTGAATTCGGGTGGTAATACTAATGTTACAGCCTCAGTGGATAAACTTTTAGACAGACTGAAAGTAGAAACTCCAAGAGGACAAGCAGTACTTTCCGAATTAATCGATATTTTTGATGTATACGATATGCAGGATTTCAAAGATAAATATCTTAATCTTGCTAAAAATCTGAAGTGTACAATTACCGACAGACTTGCTTCCACATTAAAATCTAATGCCAACGTTGAAATGGGAGCTGTTTTCCCTAATTATAAGTTTAATTCACCAGTTAATACTACTGCTAAATCTTTACAGGATATTAAGGCCGATAAAAAGGTAGTTATTTTCTGGTCTTCCACATGTTCTCACTGTGAGAGTGAACTTCCTCAATTATTGGCTAAATATAGCGATTTGAAAGCTAAAAATGTTCAGATTGTTGGTTTATCTTTAGATGTGGATAAGGATTCTTATTCTAAAAAGATTGCAGCATTTCCATGGATAAATGATTCTGAATTTAAAGGTTGGAACAGTACTTACGTAGATACATACAATGTTCATGCAACTCCTACGTATTTTATTTTGGATGCTAACAATAAGATAATCAGCAAACCAGAACATGTTGGTGATGTTTTGGAATATTTTAAGTTAAAATAAATTTGGAGAGAGTAAATATTTTTGTATATTTGCACCACCAAAACGGCGAGGTAGCTCAGTTGGTTAGAGCGCAGGATTCATAACCCTGAGGTCACGGGTTCAATTCCCGTCTTCGCTACAAATAACTGCCGGTTTCGGTAATTTAACTCTCTTTTTTAAGAGAGTTTTTTTGTGCCTTAATTCTGGGTACAACATAGGTACAATATTTTGGGATCATAGCCAAAAGTTGGGGACTAAGCCAAAAGTTTGGCTAATCTGAACAGGAAAAACGCGGATCAATCGCAAAACTTGGGGGCTATGCAAAAAGTTTAGTCAACCTAAATAGGAAGAAAGTTCTGTCTTTTACTCCCCGCAGCTGCATTCTGAAGTTTTTGATTTTGGCATTAAAAGATTCCGCAGCGGCATTGGTGCTTCTTTGATGAAAATAGTTTAAAATATCCCTGTAATGATTCATTATTGTTTTTCT